>CAZWIU010000024.1:0-50129 GCA_964634105.1 uncultured Bacteroidales bacterium
TTGTATCAATGGCCCAAATCAGGTATATGACCTATTTGGTAGAGCGGATACCAATTAAATATTCTAAAAGCAATAAAATTTAGTCTTCAGAAATATTATTGCAATTTATTTCCACTGAAGAAATTATGTATCCATGCTGCTTAAAGAATAAATATATATCATTGTTTATTAAATATATAGAATATCTGAAGTAAATTTTTAGTTTATCATATTGACTAGTCAGTCTATATGTGCTTCCGTTATGTCAATGGACATAATTTCTTGTTTACCATATAAAAGATTAAAACTTTCGTTATTTAAGTTCTTATTCAAATAAAAAGGATTAACTTATTGCAACCCTTTATACGTTCTTTTCATCTCATTTTACAGAACAAATACATGAATCTATGAAAAGAGTCCATTCCTTTTTATTGCTTCTGCTGATAATGCTTTTCTATGGTTCTTCGCGCGATGATTTCTATAACCCATCGGAATATTTCCCTATCCTCATGGAGCGTGATGACCTGGAAGTAAGTGTTAAATACCGCGAAGCTCAGAGTATTATTAATCCTGGCAAAATCTACTACAAGGATCAGACAATCTACCTCAATGAAAAATACAAGGGTATTCATGTAATTGATAACGCTGACCCATCTAACCCTCAGAACATTGGTTTTATCAATATTCCGGGTTGCATTGATATTGCTATTAAAAACAATAGCCTGTTGGCTGATAATGCTACCGACCTGGTTGCAATTGATATTACAAATCTTGAACAGCTGACTGTTACCCACCGGATAAAAAATACCTTTTATGAAAGTACGCCTCCCGATCTGGATATTATTCCCTATATGTTTTCCCCGGCAAACAGGCCAAAGAATACAATCATTGTCGGGTGGGAAAAATTGGATAATAAATAACCTGCAATCGATGAAGAAAATAATTCAATATTTTGTGGTTGGACTGCTGATTCTTATAACAGCCTGCGATGAAGCTAATTACGACTACTCTGCCGATCAATCGGATGTTACAGGTACAGGCGGTTCAATGGCCCGGTTTGCTATTTCTGATAATTTCCTATATACGGTGGAATCTTCTTCTTTAAAAATATTCAGCCTTGCAAATGAAAAAATACCCGAATACACTTCTGAGACCAGTATTTTAGCTGAAGTTCAAACGTTGTTTATTAAGGGTGATTTAATGTTTATCGGATCATTTGATGGAGTGTATATTTACGATATTTCTACTCCTGAGTCACCACAATTTCTTTCAGTATATAGTCATGTCCGTAGTTGTGATCCGGTTGTTGTAAAGGGCAATTATGCCTATTCTACATTAAATTCTACAGGGCCCTGCTCTCAGGGTATCAATCAGTTGGACATTATTGATATTTCAAATCCCCATTATCCTCAACAGGTTAATACGCTTGCAATGGAAAATCCACAGGGCCTTGGTATTCTTGGTTCTCTTCTGTTTGTCTGTGATGAGGGATTAAAAGTATTTGATATAACCAATCCTACCGATCCGGTTTTTCAGCACAAAATACAGATCGATGCCTTCGATGTAATTCCTATTGATACGCTGTTGCTAGTGGCCACAGAGCAAGGACTTTCGGAATATTTCGTAGACAATAGCAATCAAATCCATTTTGTCAGTTCTCTTTTTTCCAAGTAATTAAATCCTTTATTATGAAAAGATTTCTCTTTCTGCTATTATTCATGCTCACGCTGCTACAAGTGTATTCTCAGGATGAATACTTTAAAGGAACAATATACTCATTCGTACCGCAATATCTTATTAACCGTGGTATCCGTGTTGATATTGAAAAACAAATTAAAAGCCGTCATTTTATTCAGCTATGTCCTCAATTTTATTTGAGTGAAAAAGAGGATGATAGTTTTGAAATTAAGAAAAACAGTTTTACCTATCTGATCGGCGGGGGTTTGAATCTTTACCATAAAATCTTTACTGCAGAGCAATTTAAGGATTATGGACTCTATCTGGCTTATGGATTATCCTATAATTATTTCCATATTGAGTATCTCGACGATTCATCTACTCCCGAAGTTTCAGCAAAAGGCTCTATAAACAAAATCGGAGGTGACTTAGTACTTGGATACCAGTTATTTTATCGCAATCTGCTTTCCATCGATGTCTTTACAGGATTAGGTACACGAGTAAGCTTTATGGATGCAGATGGAGCAGATACTGACCGATTTAATACAGGTTACTACGGCTATAACTATACAGGGAATATTATGTTGCTCGGTTTTCGAATAGGTGTTATACTCTAAATTATCAAGCTCATGAAAAAAGTTATTCTTATTTTCTTATTCATTTTTACTATAATATTCTCTTTGAAAGCAGTTCCACCTGAAAAAAAAGAGTATCATTTCCTTCTGTTTGGAGTACCTCAGTATATTATTACTAATGGCCTTCGTATTGATGTTGATATCCAGGAGAAAGAATCGCATAACTGGTTAATTATATCACCCTATTATTATTTCGATCGTTCTTCCGTTGATCTTTTGAATCTTAGTGGTACGGATGATTACTATGATCCCTATAGCTATGATCAGATGCTTGGAGTTGGCATTGGTATAGGTAGAAAAACATTTCTTTCGAAAAAGCCTGTGTCTGAAGGTTTTTATCTTTATTATGGAGCTACTTATAAATATTTTGATATCGATGGAAATAACTTTACCTGGATAGAGTATACAGGCTCAGATGGATTACCCTATCAACAGATGGCTGATATTGAATATACGATGAAAATAAATTCTATAGCTGCGTGTGCAGCAGTGGGATATCAATTCCAGGTTGTATCCTCACTATATATCGATGCCTATCTTGGATTTGGAATAAAGTATGCCTTCCACTATTCTCCGGAGCATGTTACGATTAAATACAACCGTGGAGAAAATGATTACGGATATACCGGAACACTTTTAGTGGGAGGAATAAGGATTGGAATAGGCCTTTAGTTTTTTAGTATTTATCGGTTTTGCATCAACAATTCTATATCATTTATGTTGAGCGGAACTTCATGCATAAGGTCAATATTGCCATTATCAGTAATAAGAAGATTATTTTCTAGGCGAATACCTACTCCTTCTTCAGCAATGTAAATACCCGGTTCGCATGTTAGCACCATACCTGGTTCAAGAATTGTTTCTTTCGTACCTACATCATGAACATCAAGGCCCAGAAAATGGGATGTGCCATGCATATAATAGTTGAACCAAAGTGGATTGTCTCCTTTGCTATTCTTAATGTCTTCACGACTATATAATCCTAAGCGTATATGTTCTTCTTCCCAAAGCTTACAGACTTCATCATGGATTTTATTAATGGTTGCTCCAGGCTTAAAAAGCTTACAAGCTTCATTATAAATATGCAATGTAGCCCCGTATAATTCACGCTGTCTTTTATTAAAGCTTCCATTAACAGGTATCGTCCGCGAAAGATCAGCAGCATAATTTGCATATTCCGCACCAAAATCCATTAAAAGCAGTTCTCCGCTTTTACATTCACAATAATTTTCGATATAATGAAGTGTGCAGGCATTTTTACCGGTTGCCATAATTGGAGGATAAGCATGTCCGTTAGCTCCTCCCTTAATAAACTCGTAAGTAACGATAGCTTCAAGTTCATACTCTCTCATGCCTGGTTTTAACGATTGAAGAACTTTCAGAAAAGCATTACGGGTGATACCAATAGCTTTTTTAATCAGATCCAGTTCAGCAATTGATTTCTTCAACCTCAGTTGTTGAAGAATTGGCGCTAACCGCTCGAATTTGTGTAATGGATATTTTTCTTTTAGCTGTATAGCAAAAATCTCATTTTTAGTTTTAACCTCGGGTAAAAATTTCGGAATTTCCGGTAAATTGAGGTATATATTTTCTGAATTATGAATGAGCATGTGAAGCAATGGTTCAAATTCTTCAATGTATTTCACATTCTTTACTCCTGAGATTTGTGTTGCTTCACTCTTAGTAAGTTTATGTCCCTCCCAGGTCTCTAAAACCGGATCGCTTTTAATAATAAAAAGAATTTCCTTTTCATCATTCCTGGGGGTATCGGGAGCTAAAAGAAGAACGGATTTCTCCTGTTCAATGCCGGAAAGGTAAAAAAAATCGGATTGTTGCCTGTACGTATAATATTGATCGCCGTTACGCGGCATTTTATAGTTAGAGAAAAGAAGTGCAATAGATCCAGGCTTTAAGAGTTGTACCAGGTTTTTTCGGTGCTGCAAAAAGAAACTGTTTTCAATAGTAGCATATCGCATAGAGACCAGATTTACACAAAGGTAGAATTTATTATAAATCCATCCGGTTTAAGTTTCATGACTAAGAATAACTATCTTATATTCCAGGAAAATTACTTACAATCTTGATCCAGAAAAAAATATTTTGCATAATGCAATTCAAGAAGGTAAATTTGGGCTCCTTTTTATAAGGACTTTTTTCTTTACATGTAAATTATTAATCAGAATGAGCAATATTTTTAATTCGTCAGTTGGAAAAAAACTGATTATGTCACTTGCAGGACTTTTCCTGATTACGTTTCTATTGGTGCACCTGGGCATTAATCTGTTGATTTTTAAAGAATCTCCGGAAGCTTATAACAAGGCTGCCCATTTTATGATGTCAAATATTGCCATCAAAGTGATGGAGATTGTTCTGTTTGGCGGATTTTTCCTTCATATGATATATGGCTTAATTCTTACAATACAAAACTGGCTTGCCCGGCCTATAGGTTATAAAAAGACCTATAATTCACAAACATCGTTTTTCTCCAAATACATGTTTCATACCGCAATCATACTTCTCATATTTCTGGTATTGCATCTGTTAGATTTTTATGTTAAATCAAAATTCATTGGTGATATTGAAGAGGTGTTCTACGACGGTAAACCATATCATGACCTTGCAACCCTTGTAATTGAAAGATTCCAGATCGGATGGGTAGTCATAGTTTATGTAGTCGCGTTATTCGGGCTTGGTTTTCATCTGCTTCATGGATTTCAATCTGCTTTTCAGACACTTGGATTAAACCATCCTGTTTATACTCCCATTATTAAGTCCGCCGGAATAATCTATACTGTAGCCGTAACATTAGGATTTATGAGCATTCCTGTGCTGGTATATTATATTAAATAATACTGAAGAGAACTATGACAATTCTAAATTCAAAAATACCTGAAGGTCCGCTGGCTGAAAAATGGACTAACTATAAGAGTCATCAAAAACTGGTGAACCCTGCAAATAAACGAAAACTTGATATTATTGTAGTTGGCACAGGCCTTGCTGGAGCATCAGCTTCTGCCAGCCTTGGAGAATTGGGATTTAATGTAAAAACATTTTGTTACCAGGACAGTCCAAGACGAGCTCACAGCATAGCCGCTCAGGGAGGCATTAATGCGGCTAAAAATTATCAGAACGATGGGGATAGCATCTATCGATTATTCTATGATACGATTAAAGGTGGTGATTATCGTTCTCGTGAGGCGAATGTTTATCGCCTTGCTGAGGTAAGTAATAATATTATCGACCAATGTGTTGCTCAGGGTGTTCCTTTCGCCCGTGAATACGGAGGTTTGCTTGATAATCGTTCCTTTGGGGGAGCTCAGGTTTCACGTACATTCTATGCCCGTGGACAAACCGGTCAGCAATTATTACTTGGAGCCTATAGTGCTCTTATGCGTCAGGTAGCTAAAGGTACTGTGAAAATATTCCCAAGACATGAAATGTTAAATCTGGTCGTAATTGATGGTAAAGCCCGTGGAATAATCACCCGGAATTTGGTTACTGGCAAATTGGATCGTCATTTCGCCCATGCTATAGTAATCGCCAGTGGCGGTTACGGGAATGCATACTTCCTCTCAACAAATGCCATGGGATCAAATGGCAGTGCAGCCTGGCAGGTTTATAAAAAGGGAGCTTTCTTTGCAAATCCTGCATTTGTTCAGATCCATCCAACCTGTATTCCGGTACATGGCGATTACCAGTCGAAACTTACACTGATGAGTGAAAGTCTGAGAAACGACGGTCGTATCTGGGTCCCTAAAAGAAAGGAAGATGCAGAAGCGATCCGTAATGGCAGACTGAAACCAACTGAAATCGCTGAAGAGAACAGAGATTATTATCTTGAAAGAAGATACCCTGCTTTTGGTAACCTGGTTCCTCGCGATGTGGCTTCTCGTGCAGCTAAAGAACGTTGTGATTCCGGATTTGGTGTTGGTTCGGGATTAGCTGTTTATCTTGATTTTGCCGATGCTATTAATCGTTTGGGTAAAGAGGTCGTTGAAGAACGCTACGGAAATCTTTTCCAGATGTATGAAAAAATAGTAGATGAAAATCCGTATAAATCACCCATGATGATTTACCCTGCTATACACTATACAATGGGAGGTATATGGGTAGATTACGAATTAATGACTACGATTCCGGGACTATTTGCCATCGGAGAAGCTAATTTTTCTGATCATGGTGCAAATCGTTTGGGCGCTTCCGCTTTAATGCAGGGACTTGCCGATGGTTATTTTATCCTACCTTACACTATTCAGAATTATCTTGCAGATGATATACTGACTCCAAGACTTAGTACTGACTTACCTCAGTTTAAAGAAGCAGAAGGAGAAATAATTCAGCGTATTGACAGGTTGATGAATGTTAAAGGTGATGAATCGGTAGATAGCTTTCATCGCAGGTTTGGGCTAAAGTTATGGGATACAGTTGGCATGGCTCGAAATAAAGAAACGTTGAAAAAATCGATCAATGAATTCGGGCAATTACGTGAAGAATTTTGGAACAAAATACGGATTCCGGGTTCGAAGGATGAGCTTAATCCCGAGTTAGAAAAAGCCGGACGTGTTGCAGATTTCATTGAAATAGGAGAACTCATAGCACGAGATGCTCTCAACCGGGAGGAATCATGTGGAGGTCATTTCAGGGAAGAATATCAGACAGAAGATGGAGAAGCTCTGCGAAAAGATACTGATTATATGTATGTCTCTGCATGGGAATACAAAGGAGAAGGAAAAGAACCTATTCTCCATAAAGAAGCTCTTGAATATGAAAATATTCAGGTACAAACCAGAAATTATAAAAAGTAAAATTGCAAATTGAATATTAAGCATTAATTATTATGGATTTTACACTTAACATATGGCGCCAGGAAAATACAAATGCTAAAGGGCGATTTGTGCGCTATTCAATTGCTGGAATATCTCCCGACTGTTCATTTCTTGAAATGCTTGACATTCTCAATCAACAGCTTATTGACAAAATCGAAAAGCCTATCTGCTTTGATCATGATTGCCGTGAAGGTATTTGTGGCGCTTGTGGTTTGTTTATTAATGGTCGCCCTCACGGTCCTGATGATGCAGTAACAACTTGCCAGTTACACATGCGAAAATTCAATGATGGCGATGAAATTACTATTGAGCCATGGAGAGCACGTCCCTTCCCGGTAATAAAGGATCTGTGTGTCGACCGGAGTGCATTTGATAAAATTATCCAGGCCGGTGGTTATATTTCTGTAAATACAGGTGGAGTTCCTGATGCCAATGCAATTTCAATTCCGAAAAAGGATGCAGATATCGCGATGGATGCTGCAGCATGCATTGGTTGTGGTGCTTGTGTCGCTACCTGTAAAAATGCCTCAGCTATGCTCTTTGTTTCAGCAAAAGTTTCCCAGTTTGCCATGCTCCCGCAAGGCAGGATTGAAGCCAAGGAAAGAGTTAAAAGAATGGTGAAAAGAATGGATGAACTAGGGTTTGGGAATTGCACTAACACAGGAGCCTGTGAGGCAGAATGTCCTAAAGAAATTTCTTTATCAAATATTGCCAGAATGAATAGAGAATTCTTTTCAGCTAAGATTCTTTAATCAATTATTTACTGTCAATAGGTATTAACTTAATCTCTAAGCCGGTTTCTATTTCAAAATCTTCAATCTCGTCCATAATATCCGGATCGTCGGTTTCATAATACCAATTAATTTCAATTTTATTCCCCGAATCTTCGGACTTTTTTAGAATATCAAACATGTCGAGTAGTAATCGTGAAGAATTTGTATTGAAATACGTCAATTTGACGTTAAAAACAATTGGTTTACCTCCACTGATTGCAAATTCTTTTAACCAATTTAATAATGGAGTATAGAATTTATATGCTTCTTCCATATACGATTCTCCCTTCAATTCACATATACCGGTAGTTGCATCAAAGTTAACTTCGGGGTAATACGGAGAATCTTGAACAGGTTCAATGATCAGGTTTTTCATAGTATGCTGTTTTAATATTTATTGACTTTGGCGGTTATAGTAAAGAATGAGAATTTTTCATCAATATGTTCAATACTTAATTCCAGCGCATTGCGAGTAATAAGTCCTGTCTGTATAAGCCCTATATGAGCACCTATATCCCGTTGGCTGGCCTGACTACGAGTCTTTCTTTTCAGTTCACGCAATTCTTCTTCTCCAAGTGAATTTATTTCAGTGCTGTTTTTCATGAGAACAGGGCCGTGTTCTCTAAGTATCCGGTTACCTGTGCTGATCAAAAAAAAGTCATTATCCTCATCAACGCGGAACCATCCAATACCCGATCCAAACGATTTATTATTGTTGAATTGGTCAGCGGAATAATAAGAGACATTCTGGATCAATTCAATCAACACTTTATATATCCTGCTTACAATAATAGCATTTGCTCTCAGGTATTGTTTGAGATAGTTGCTGATAAAAGATACCAGATCGATGTTTATCGGCCCCCTGTATGAAATGATATTGCTGATAATCTGTTCTTTTACCGGCATATTATTTTATTTTTAGGCCAATAAGGGTAATATCATCACGTTGATCTTCATTCGTCATATATTCCTGAAGTCGCTCTTCAAATAGTTTTTGTTGCTCTGAAGAATTCAATTTAACCCCGTCAATCATTGTTTCCTCGAGCCGGGCCCTGCCGAATTTTTTTCTTTCAGGACCATTCTGATCTATAATCCCGTCAGAAAACATATAGACCATATCTCCCTTATCTAATTCCTGTTCATATTCGGTAAAATGAATTTCTCTTTTTGAGAGACTATATCCACCAATCGATTTTCTGTCACCATTGTGAATGATGAGGCGGTTCTCGTTGTTCTTAATTATATATACCGGCCGCTTTGCCCCTGCAAAAGTGAGTTTGCTTTTCCCTGTGGCGGATAAATCAAACCGGCAGAGAGCTAAATCCATCCCATCATTATTATCGGTTTCTTCCTGTCTGAGTGCTTCCCTGGTCAGGTTATTAAGCATTCCTAATATTTCGGCTGGTGATTCGATTTTTCTTTCCTTGACAATCAGGTTTAATAAACGATTGCCAATCATCGACATGAAAGCACCGGGTACTCCATGTCCTGTACAATCGACAACAGCGAAATAAACCGATGTTTTCGATCCATTACCTATAGTAGTTATCCAATAAAAATCACCTGATACAATGTCCTTTGGCATATACAGGATAAAGGGACTGAAATATTTTTCAATTTCGGAGGTTGCCGGAAGCATTGCCTGCTGAATTGTTTGTGCATAGCGAATACTTGCCTTAATCTCTTTATTCTGCTTTTCAAGCCATAATTTCTGCTGATCAATTTTCTTTTTGGCTTTTAGTATTTCATAAATCATTATTGATAATACCAACACAAATATTGCAAGGGCAATGATTCCTATTGTCAGATAACGACGTTTAATACGTTCCGTTTCGAGCAGAGCATTCTGTTCATTAATTTTTGCTTCCCGTAATTCAAGTTCCATTTTTTGTTCACGGGTTAATTCCTCCACCTTTTGCAGCGTACTTGCAGTAATTTCCAGCTTTTCGCTAGTTTGAACCAATTGTTGTTGGGTTAATTGTTTTTCACTTTCTGCAATGTTCACTTTCCGATCTGCCTCATTGGTAATTTCAGTCATTTTTTGCTCTTTCAGCTTACGGTCGATGGCTGAATAGAGCTCAAAGTATGCCCGTGATTTTGTCTCATTCCCTTGCTTCTCATAAATATCATACGCTACTCCATAGCACTGTTTTATCTGATTAAGATCATTTAATTCCTTGGCTAAATTTATTGCCTGCTCAATATCTTCAATAGCGCTGTCGAAACTTGATGTTTCATTCTCAGCCAATGCCAGGTTTGCAAGCACATTAATAATCTCCGCTTTATTATTAATCTGCTTTCTGAATTCCAATTCCTTTTTCAGATGATAGATCGCTTTTGGATAGTTTTCTGCTTCAAGATACACCATCGACAGACTGTTATGAGAAATCATCTGCCCCCTGCGGTTTTCCATGGCAATATTGATATCAAGCACTTTCATATAGTACTCGGCTGCTTCTGATAATCGATTGGCACTTCTTAATAAATATGCTGATTGATTATACAGCTGTGCAGCGGCATTTTGCTTCCCTTCCGTTAAATAAGCATCAGCCTTTGTATTGTTTTCCTTAATTTGCGTATCTATATCCTGTGCCAGTATTATACAGAATGAAGCGTTGATGAATATTAGGAATCCAACTAACTGAATCAGTAAGAGATGGCCGAAAACCAATTTCTTTTCTTTTTTTAATCCCATCGTGCACAATTATTTAAAACGGGAAGTATTAGATCCTGAAACCAAGAATAAGTATATCATCCACCTGTTCATTATTTCCCTTCCACTGATCAAGTGTACGGATAAGCTGCTGATTTTGTTCTCGAAAAGATTTTTTATGGATATTTAAGAGTATTTCCTGAAATTGATTATATCGAAGCTTCTTATTGTGCACCCCTCCGAATTGATCGGCATATCCATCGGTGAAAAGATAATAAATATCACCCTTTTTAATATCGATCAGATGATTTGTAAAGGGTTGATCAAAATTAAAGTGTATTCCGATAGGCATTCGATCGCCCTTATAAACCAAAATCTTGTTATCCCGGATTAAGTATAATGGATTGTTTGCCCCGCAAAATTGAATTTGATTTTTCTTTTTGTTAATTATTACCAATGATACGTCCATTCCATCCGCTGCTTCAGAATCTTCCCTTTGTTGCTTGAGCAATTTCATCACCATTTCTCGCAGTTGAAATAGTATTTCGTTGGCATTAACCGCTGTATTCATAATCAGAATATCATTCAGAAAAGCGGTTCCTACCATGGTCATAAAAGCTCCCGATATCCCATGACCTGAACAATCACCAATTGCTATAATAGTTCCAGCTTCATTTTCTCCCGTCCAGTAAAAGTCGCCAGAGACAATGTTTTTTGGCAAGTTGAGAAGAAAATAATCGGAGAATACTTTTTTCAGGTCTGCATCTGACGGGAAAATTGCCTTTTGAAAACGCTTTGAATGTTTTATATCATCAATAATATCTTTTCTTTGTTGAGCAATCTTATCATGTTGAGCCTTTATTTCAGCATTTAATATTTCCAACTCTTCTTTTTGCTTTTGAATTTCTTTTATTTTATGAACCAGGTTAAGTGCAGAGCGTACTTTAATAAGTAATTCATACTTTCTAAAAGGTTTTGAAATAAAATCATTTGCTCCCGACTCATAAGCGCTGTCAAGACTTTCAATGGCCGATAGAACAATGATGGGGATATCGGCAGTAGATTCATTATTCCTAAGATACCTTACAGCATCAACTCCATTCATCTCAGGCATTATCACATCCATGAGAATAAGATCGGGTTGTATATTAAGTGTCATGTTGCAGGCTTCTTTGCCATCGCGCGCATGAAAGATCTGAACATCGCCAGCTATAATTTCCAATACCTCGGTAATGAATTTATAAGATGATTCAGAGTCATCAGCAATTAATATTTTGTATGATCCGTTTTTCATGATATTAGTATATCTGGAGCATATTAAATTAATTAAAAAATAGTTATTCCTCTATAATTATAATGAATAAATCCAACTTGCTCAGAAATCAAAAAAGTGCCTCGATTTCTTCAATTGCTTTAGGTATTGGAATACCCAACACTTTTGCTCCGGTATCCGTTACAAGGATATCATCTTCAATACGTATACCCCCGAAATTTAAATATTCATGAACTTTGGAGTAGTTGATAAAATCGTTAAACTTTTTCTCCGATTCCCACATCTCAATTAACGGAGGGATAAAATATATCCCTGGTTCTACGGTCAATACAAATCCCTTTTGAAGTGAACGAGCCAGCCGTAAATAGGCAGTGCCAAATTGTTCACTTCTCTTATATTCTCCGGCATACCCAACGTTATTTTCACCCAGATCCTCCATATCATGAACATCAAGACCAAGCATATGTCCTAAACCGTGCGGGAAGAAAAGTGCATGAGCACCTATGTTGACAGCTTCCTCAGGATCTCCCTGCATAATGCCTAACTGTTTTAATCCTTTCGCTATTTCCCTTGCTGCCTTCAAATGGATATCCTTATAGGAGATTCCTGGCTTTATTGCTTGAATAGCGCATAATTGGGCATTAAGTACTACCTCATAGATTTCCTTCTGCTTTTCAGAGAATTTCCCTCCTACCGGAGTTGTGCGGGTTATATCGGATGCATAATGCAGAGAGCCCTCATTGCCTGCATCTACTAGTAATAATTGTCCGATCTCTAACTTGTTTGAGTAGTAAATGTTGTGTAATACTTCTCCACGGATTGAACAAATAACAGGAAATGCCTGTTCCATTTGGTTTTCTAGCGTAATCCTTTCCATTTCTGCCAGGATCTGATATTCATACTTTCCAGGCAAAGCCATCCTCATGGCAGCAATATGCATAGGTCTTGTAACCCTATCTATTACAAATTCAATTTCAGCAACTTCATCTTCTGTTTTAATCATTCGCTGCGCAATCACGGACTTCACCAAATCTTCCGAAAAATTACTTTTTATCTCCTGTACGGAATTTCCTAAAAGACACGAGAGTTCGATAATTCTATCAGCAGTATACGGAGGTAAATAATGAATTTTTCTCTTCTTTTGAAGTGCTTTAGCAACGAAAGCATGCAGATCTTTAACCAGTAATGTTTGATCTAATCCCGCTTTGCTTGCCAACTCTTTCAGAAGAGGCAGGGAGCCGCTCCAAATTGTATCTTCAATATCAGGCTCTGTGCCACACAGGAACTCATGCCCTGAATCACAATCGATGATACAATATAGCCCGGGCTGATTTATTCCTGTATAGTATAAGAAAGAACTATCCTGCCGAAAAGGCAGAAAGTTAGCAGGATAGTTACGAGGTAACTGTTTATTGGCAGCTATCAGGATTATTCCATTTTTAACTTTTCCGGAAAGGTTTTCCCTTCGCTTCTTAAAAGTGGTTGAATTGATCATGACTTTAAAATATTTAAAAATTTACCCATTTCTTGGTTAAAAATATATTTCCAAGGATTTTTTTTTTAACTCAACCGGAGATCAGGTTATTTTTTTAACGAATAGTCTTGTATATCTCATAATCATTGCTATCTTCGTATTCACTATCCGCCACATAATTTTCTAATCTTCAGAAAATTATCATGCCTTATAGACGACTACCAAATACAGACGCAGCAAGACGTAAAGCTCTGACTAAAGCATTTGAAATCGGGCGCGAATTACCTCCTTTTAAACTGGCTTTTTCACAAAGTACTTTTCAACGGGTTCAATCGTTTCTTCCATTATTTGAAAAAGCTTTATATGAAACCAAACAAGCTTATATAAATCAGGTCAGGAGAAATCCGGAATATCTTCGCGCACAGAAAAAAGCCAAGTTATATATTTCTCATTTTATCCAGGTGGTAAACATGGCTATTATGCGTGGTGACTTGCCTGAGAATGAACGAAGTTATTTCGGAATGCATAATGATATGACAAAGTTACCTTTATTGAACTCTGAATCAGATATCATTAAGTGGGGTGAGAAACTTATTCACGGAGAAAACCTTCGTAAAGCCAAGGCGCTCAGTCCTATTACAAATCCTACTATTGCCGTTGTTCGTGTGCGATATGAACAATTCCTTGACTCATACAAGTTTCAAAAAACGTTGCAAAAAAACTATCAACGATCTCTTGAATACCTTGCTAACACACGTAAAGAAGCGGATGATATTATTCTTCATGTATGGAATGAAGTTGAAAAAACGTTCTCAAAATTACCTGAAGAAGAACGCAGGATCCAGGCTGAAAAGTATGGTATTTCTTACGTTTACAGAAAAAATGAATTACAAAAGCGAGCTATTACTGAAAATAAATAGAGGGTATCGTCAGCTTATCTTTATATCATCCTTTATGATAGTCCTTCTGGCTCGTTTTGTCGTGCTATAAAGAATTCCTGTTAAAATTACTATCATGCAAAGACTTATTCCAAACTCTATCATACTTACATGATGATTCTCTGTTAGTATCTCAGGAATATTAATATTCCCTTTATTCCCAAGAAACATAAGAATAATGGCCAAAGCATTATTAATTAAATGAGCCCATACAGCCAGCCATATATTTTTGCTCCAAAAGAATAAATAACCAAAAAATAGTCCCAGCACCAACCTCGGAATGAAGCCATAGAACTGAAGATGAATTGAACTGAAAAGAAAAGCAGCGATAAAAATTGCTAAATGCGTATTCTTAAACCATTTTGTCAGCAGTGTCTGCAAAACTCCCCTGAAAATAAATTCTTCGCCTAACGCAGGAAGAACAGCAATAATACCAAGGTTCAACAGAAGACCGGTAAACTTATCACCAGCCAGCATACGGACGGTTAATGTATTTCGTTGCTCTTCCATTTGCTTCATCCAATCTTCAATATATTTCAATTGTTCCGGTACCTTAAGAGCCCCATTCCATTGAATCAGCTTTGATATGAATGGTATTGAGACCACCAGAATCAATATAAGTAACAGATATACAATTGAGCTATTCATTTCACCGATGCGAAGAAATCGTTCCCGGGAATTAAATATCAAATAATTAAGGGCTATTGCAGGGACAAGGAATAGTCCAATGGTTTGAAAAACCTGTAAAAACTTTACAAGAGAAATGTCAGCATTCTGTATTCCGCTATTTAAAATTGTAGTAAGTTCTTCCCATGTTATTGAGTATACTGGAATTGCCAAAAGTAAACTAAACAACGTAAAAAACAGATACGAAAAAAACATCAGTAACAAGCCCAGCAATAAACCAAAATAAGGACGATTATTTGTTATTTCACCTAAAAAAATGAAGTCTGATGGCTTGTAAAAACTCATAAGATTATTTCAGATATCTTAAATTTGCACGCTAATATAATGAATCAGAATTAAAAATTCCCCGATGCGGATTGGAGTTGTTGAACTTGGAGATAATCCTCTATTCCTTGCTCCAATGGAAGATGTGACAGATCCATCTTTCCGTTACATTTGCAAACATTTTGGCGCTGATGTAATGTACACTGAGTTCATTTCATCTGACGGATTGATTCGCGATGCAAAAAAAAGTATCGAAAAACTGACTATTTATGATTATGAACGCCCTATTGGCATTCAGATTTATGGGCATCTGATTGATGCCATGGTGGAATCAGCTAAAATCGCTGAAAAACAAAAACCCGATTTTATTGATATCAATTTCGGATGCCCTGTAAAAAAAATTGCACGCCGTGGAGCAGGAGCCGGAATGCTCTGCAATGTGCCATTAATGATTGAAATGACGAAGGCAATTGTGGATGCAGTTAAGGTTCCGGTCACAGTTAAAACACGGCTTGGTTGGGATGAAAATAGTAAGAACATTGTTGAAATAGCTGAAAAACTTCAGGACGTTGGAATTGAAGCTCTTACTATTCATGGGCGAACCGGGGCGCAACAATATAAAGGCAATGCTGACTGGAAACTAATAGGAGAAGTCAAAAGAAATCCACGGATGAGAATACCCATCATTGGAAATGGAGATATTATATCACCGGAAAGTGCAAAAGATGCCTTCGAAAAGTATGGTGTCGATGGTATAATGATAGGTCGTGGTATCGTAGGACGCCCCTGGCTCTTCAGGGATATAAAGTATTATCTTAAAACAGGAGAACACTTACCTTCTTTAAGCGTAACGGAAAAAGTTGAATTGGCAACACTTCATTTTAAGAAATCACTCGAAGTAAAAGGTGACATAATAGGTGTACTTGAAATGAGGCGTCACTTCTCGAACTACTTTAAAGGATTGGATAATTTTAAGGAGACAAGACTTCAACTGGTAACAGAAAATAATCCTGCAGTAATTTTTTCAATTCTCGATAGGATAAAGGAAAATTGGGGTAATTAATTTAATCCCTTTCGTTTTCCTGATTTATTTTCCTGATAAATGATTACTTGAAAACAGACGCTGATATCTCATGTGGGGGGAAGTCGATATTATAATGCAATCCGCGGCTTTCTTCACGATGCATAGCGGCTTTTATGATGAGGTATCCTACATTGATAAGGTTGCGTAATTCGCATAATTGGACCGACAGGGTTGATTTTTGATAGAGTCGCTCAGTTTCATTATATATAATTCCCAACCTGTCGAGTGAACGCTTCAAACGTACATTTGAACGAACAATTCCTACATAAACACTAAATATCTGCTGTACCTCTTTGTAGCTTTGGGTAATCAATACCATTTCTTCGGGATGACGCACGCCATGGTCATTCCAGTCGGGAATTTCTGTATTGAATGTATATTCTTTATAACATTTGGAAGCATGTTGTGAAGCTTTCTCGGAATACACAATAGCTTCCAGAAGCGAATTGGAAGCCAGACGGTTTGCCCCGTGTAATCCCGTTGAAGTGCACTCTCCAGCAGCATATAAACGGTTAATCACTGTACATCCATTCATGTCCACTTTTATTCCTCCGCATAAAAAATGTGCTGCAGGGACAACTGGTATATAATCACGCGTGATATCGATACCAATCTTTTTACATTTTTCATAAATATTAGGAAAATGCGCTATCAACTGTTTTGCGTCAAGGTGCCTGCAGTCAAGATATACATAATCATCACCTCTTAATTTCATTTCGTGGTCGATAGCACGGGCAACTATATCTCTTGGCGCCAATGACCCCCTCGGATCATACTTCTGCATGAGCTCTTTACCATCAATCGTTTTAAGGATACCTCCAAAACCACGCATGGCCTCTGTAATCAGAAATGATGGCCTTTCGTTAGGATTATACAACGAGGTTGGGTGGAATTGCACAAACTCCATATTCTCGACAGTCCCCTTTGCTCTGTAAACCATCGCAATACCATCGCCGGTAGCAATCTGAGGATTTGTAGTAGTGCTATAAAGATTTCCAGTTCCACCTGTAGCGATCATAGTCACTTTCGAGAGAAATGTAATAACCTTTTTCTTTATGATATCCAGTGCATATACACCATAGCATTCGATATTTGTATACCTCCATTTTACCAATACTCCCAGATGATGCTGGGTAATTATATCAAGGGCAAAATAGTTTTCATACACGTCAATATTCGGGTGCTGTTTTACCCGAGCCGTCAATGCTCGTTGAATTTCTTTTCCTGTATCGTCTTTATGATGAAGGATCCGATGTTCTGTATGTCCTCCTTCACGGGCAAGATCAAATCGTCCGTCTTCTCCCCGATCAAAGTTCGTCCCCCAGCGGATTAATTCACTGATTTGCTCCGGAGCTTCTTTCACAACCATTCTTACAACCTCCTCATCGCATAAACCATCTCCTGCGATTAATGTATCTTTTACATGCTTTTCAAAATTATCTGGTTCGTAGGTTACTGCAGCTATCCCTCCCTGGGCATAAGAAGTATTAGTATCCTGCAGATTCGATTTTGTAATTACCGCTACTTTCCCTTTATCCGCAACCTTAAGCGCAAAACTTAAACCGGCAAGGCCAGATCCTACTACTAAAAAATCATATTGTTTTTGCATCTCGGTTATTTCTGGTGTTGGAACTTTTTGAATATAAATAACCCCCCTGTTATGACTTTGATTTTCACATGTCCCTTCGTTGAATCAAAACGAATACCCGATCAATTATAATTTTTAAGAAATATCGCCTGACTCTTAATTGAAAAGGCCTATAAATCAAAGCCAATATCGTGTCGATAATACTTTTTATCAAAGGTAATGATTTCTGCATTTTTAAGGGATTTGTCAAGCGCTTCTTTGAAATTGTATCCCAACGAACTTATCGCTATAACACGGCCTCCACTGGTCAGAATCTCTCCATCCCTCAGGCTGGTTCCTGCATGGAAAATATAACTGTCTGTTACTTTTTCCAGTTGGGTAACTAATTTTCCTTTTTCATATTCTTCGGGGTATCCTCCGGAAACCAACATGACAGCTGCACACGACCTGGAATCAATATCGATTGATATTTTCTCCAGTTCTTTATTAGCAACTGCTTCAAAAAGTTCAATCAGATCATTTTTCAACCGTGGCAACACTGCTTCTGTTTCAGGATCGCCCATCCTAACATTATATTCAATAACATACGGATTCCCTTTACAGTTGATCAATCCGAAAAATATGAAACCTGAGTATTCCAATCCTTCCTTTTTTATTCCTTCAATGGTAGGTTTGATAATAGTTTCTTCAACTTTTTTCATGAAATCGCCATGGGCAAAAGGAACCGGAGAAACACTTCCCATACCGCCGGTATTGAGTCCTTTGTCTCCTTCACCAACGCGTTTATAATCTTTCGCCTCCGGTAATATTTTATAGGATTTCCCATCGGTAATGACAAATACAGATAGCTCAATGCCTGTAAGAAATTCCTCCAGTACAACTTTTTCACTTGCTCGTCCGAATTTACCATGGAGCATTGACTGTAGTTCATGTTTTGCTTCTTCCAACGAATTAAGTATTAATACCCCTTTCCCGGCAGCAAGTCCGTCGGCCTTAAGAACATAGGGAGCTTTCATCGTTCCAAGATATGAAAGACCTTGATCAAGATTATCTTTTGTAACGCTGAAATACTTTGCCGTAGGAATGGCATGCCGAATCATAAACTGCTTGGCAAATTCCTTGCTTCCTTCCAATTGAGCTCCATTTGCCGAAGGACCAATTACCGGAATTTTCTTCAATGCCGGTTCCGATTTAAAAAAATCATAAATGCCTTTTACCAACGGATCTTCAGGCCCCACTACAACCATATCTATAGATTTTTCGATAACAAACTTCCCGATTGAATGAAAGTCATCGGCTTTTATGTTTATGTTTTCTCCAAGTTGCGCAGTACCGGCATTGCCTGGCGCAGTATATAGTCTGGTAAGCAGTCTGCTGCTGGCCATCTTCCATGCCAGCGCGTGTTCACGACCTCCTGATCCGAGAAGTAGTATATTCATAACAGGTAGAATAATGTATGGGATGCAAACTTATAAAAACGCCGTAACTTATTGAATAACCATTTGATGAAATAAAAAAAACCGGCAGAGTATGCCGGCAATGGAAACGAATATTTATATTTCAACTATTGAACGATAAGCCTTTTATGAATTGTTATGCCATTAATTTTCATCAGATAAATACCCGGCAATTCGCTGCTTAAATCAAGTGTAAACTTATTGGAATTCATTTCCTGATTAATTATGTTATCATAAAGTAAAGCTCCGCTTGTACTATAAATTTGGATCCTGAATTCCGTTACGCCAGGATTTATTACTTCAATATTAAATATGCCATCCGAAGGATTAGGATAAATTCTGAATAAGTCCCCTTCATAAAAGTCGATAGCATCAGGCAGGATAACAATTCCGCTTACGGTTTCGGGGCCACATGAGTTTGCGTCGGTAACTGAAAGATTATATGTACCCTCCGGGACATCAAGAAATACACCTGTAGTATTTTGAAGCGAACTGCCAAGTGAGTATGAATAGGGTGGTGTACCACCGGTTATAGTAACAGTGACATCATTCCCGCTAATATTAACATCAGTGATCTCAAGTTCTGCCGGTTCTGAAATACCAATACTGGTACCTGCTGTACAATTGTGCGCATCTGTTACTGTCACAGCAAAAGTTCCGGGTGATAAATTATCTATATCTTGAGAAATTCTTCCATTGGACCATTCATAGTTGTATGAAGGTGTGCCGCCGGAAACAGAAAGATTAATAATCCCATCACCTTCCCCGAAACATGTAACATTGGTATGGCTTTCAGACAATGTTAGCAATGCCGGGTTAAGAAGCTGAATCTGACCTGTGATTTTACATCCGTTCAAATCGGTCGCAGTGACATGGTATGTTCCCGCTTCAAGGCTTGTTGCTGTCTGATTTGTCTGATTTCCCGGGTCGTCCCATATATATGTTTTTGTGCCGGTACCTCCGGTAGCAGTAGCAGTAACTATCCCGGTAAAATCGTCATGGCATAGGATCGGCTGGTCGATGGTAATAATAATATCCATGGCCGGAGGTTGTGACAACGAAACATCATCACTGGCTGTACATCCATTGTTATCGGTAACCGTGACAAAATACGAACCGTAACCGATATTCAGCAAATCCTCTTCTGTACTGCTATTGGACCATAAAAAATGGTATGGTAAAGTTCCCCCATTAACGGTTAAATCGGCAACGCTTTTCATATCCCCATAGCAGAGTACATCTGTGGCAATAATATTGGCGGTAAGTGGCAGGTCAGGCTCAAACAGTTGAACAGATGCCGTAGCCGTTTCCATGTCGTCGTTGTCGGTTACGGTGACATAATATATATCTGCCGGCAGGTTTATTATTGTAGGAGCATCGCCATCAATTGTAAATCCCAGATTATTCTCCCAATGATAGGTATAAGGGCCTGTGCCGTTTAGAACCGATACGGTGGCGGTTCCAGTATTATTTCCGTTGCAGTCGATATCAGTCTTGTTTGAAATATACGCGATAAGAACAACATTATTAATAACGAGGAATGTAGTGTCACTAATACAGGATTTTGAGTCATGAACTACTACCTGGTACGAACCTGCAGCAAGTTCATCAATATCTTCATCGGTTGAACTAAACGAAGGTCCGGTCCATGCATAGGTGTATGCAGGAGTCCCTCCGGTTACTGTAAGGTCAATTTCTCCGTCATTGCCCGGAGGAATAGATTCATCCGTAACAATTGATTGTCCGAAAATAATCTGATCGGGCTGGTTGATATAAAATGTGTCGGATACCTCACAATTATTATTGTCCGTAACATATACAGCATAAATACCGGCTGTCAGATTTGCCTGATCCTCGGCTGTGGCATTTACACCCGAGCCTGATATAGCCTGCCAGTTATAGGTAAATCCTCCAACGCCACCGGAAACAGTAAGATTAATTGAGCCATTATTGCTGATACCATCGGTCGGGTAACAGCTGACATCGGACTGAACAGCACTCAGATTAATGGCAGGAGGGGCGCTCAGTACGATTGAAGTAGTTGCTACCGAGTCGCGGGAATCGGTAACAGTTACAGAATAGGTACCTGCCGGAAGATTATAGGCAAAAGAATCGATATAATTAGTCACGTTGGGGCTCCAGGAATATGTATATGGAGCACTACCGAAATATGTAGTGGCAATTAATTGTCCTGTGTTATCCTCATAACATTCGATATCTTGCTTCTTACTGAAAGTTACCGAGAACGGATTCTGATAAACAGCCAGGAAGCCGTCCTGTGTTCCTCCGCAATTATAAACATTGGTTCCTATTGTAAGATCTGTTGATTCAAAATAACCAGCGATATAAGTAATTCCTTCATTATTATAAGTAATTGAAGTTCCCCGATCCGCCCCATTACCTTGAATGTCACTAGCAGTAATAGGATTGCCGTCGGTATCATAAACAAAGAATCCAGTATTTGTATTGGAAGTATTGCCGCTATTTAGTGTAACGTTATTAAATGAAACTTGACCTGCATAATATCCGGAATACATCAATAGGTTTCTGGAAATATAGATACCATACCCTATATCTTCACCTGTATCACCATTGTTTCGTTTCCACTGAAGTGTTCCATTTTTATTGTACTTGGCAATCATCATATCGTAAGAACCGATTACATTCAATGGAGTAGAATTTTGACTACCGTTGCTGGTACTATCGAAAATAGCTGATCCACTTATATAACCTGTCATATAAACATTACCATAAATGTCAGTGGATACACCATAGCAGCGATCATTCCCATTGATACTGCCGGCCATACGCATCCAGTTTACAACGCCGTTTTCATCTATTTTTACTAGAATAGAATTTTCTAATGTTGCACCTCCTGAGTATAGTTTAATCGAGCCATAGGAAACAGAATCAACAAAAAACCCCCCTACGTATATTTCATTTTCATTAGGAGCTGTTATTCCTACGAATTTATTATTATTGACATTCGTTGATCTGTAACTAATCTTAGTAACACTAAGAAAATGACCCTGCGGTGAGTATTTGGCGATGAAATTGATTACTTTCCCTCCGGACGTTGTTATTTTATTATTATTCTCAAAATAGATTGTATCCGTAGAAAAACCAGTGATATAAATATTATTCTCGGGATCTACAGTGAATTCCTGGGACCGCACATCAGCCGGACCCCATGCTACCCTTCTTGACCATGCAAGTTTCCCGTTTGAACTGTATTTTGCTAATAAAACATCTGCCGTTGTGGACTTATAGGCTGGTAATACGCCTGGAAGGGAATCGCATGTTCCCTTATAAAATGCACAAAATATCAAACTATCATCTTCATCAATTAATAGTTTCCCTCTTGTTATATCTCCGGTGCCTGCAATTTGACGATGCCATTGGTACGAACCTGATTCAGAATATCTAGCAATGAAAAAAGTTACTGAACTGCCATATTTAACAATAGGTGAAGAGGCTCCAATATCGACTGTTGAATTCATCAGCCCTGAAACATATACATTATTATTTGCATCAAGATCAATCGATGCAACTTGTGTTGAAGCAGTACTTGAGTATTGTTTAGACCAAAGCCATTCTTGTGAATGAGTATTAGTTGAAATACCCGACAAAAAAATCAGATAAAATATATATTTTTTCATGGCACATTCAATTATACATTAATTTTATACGCTTACTAATTACTCAGGTTCCGTCTTTTTTACGGAGTAATTATCTAACAAAAGGCTAAGCTACAATAAGTTTAAGCCTCCTACTAAATCATAATGGGGTAATTATAAACAATAGAAAGTTTTGAGATAAGCTTAATAAACATTTAATAATCTTTAAATTATTGGTATTCTTACTGGATTTATCAAATTAGCTATTCTTGATCTTCAATTTTTTCAGTACAAATTTGACTATTATGGTATACTTTTAGGATTCGTTTTCTCGATAATAGTAATTATACAGGAGCATTAAAAATTTGACCAAATGAGTGTTTATTTACATGTAGGTTATCCTAAAACTGCTACAACTTGGTTTAAAAAAAGATTTTTACCAAATGTTCAAAATATAAGAAGTTTTGAGAGGGAATTTATTCGTCAGTGTTTTCACAATCCGGGAGCTTTTGATTTTAATGTAGAAGACGTAAAAAGTAAGTTTGAAACTGATAGTTTGAACGATATTTGGATCTCAGCTGAATTACTCACTGATAGATCCTGGACTGGGGGTGTTACAGGTTTTGTCACAAAATCGATCGCTGATCGATTAAAACTTATTTTCCCGGATGCTACCATTATCTTCTTCATTCGAAATCAGATCGATATTCTTGCTTCATTTTATTTACAATATATTAAATCCGGAGGTAATTATTCAATTAGGAAATTTTTATACCCGGAGAAGTATTATACAGGAGGTGCAGAGAGATTATTATTAAGTCCCCATTTTTTCCTTTATGATAAAATCATCGGGTATTATAGTCAGCTATTTGGGAAAAAAAAAGTTCATATTTTCCTTTATGAAGAATTTGCTGAGAATCCAAAAAAATTTATTGATTCTTTTGCTTCAAAATTCGATCTGAAGTTTGATAATTCTAAACTGGATTTTTCAAACGTAAATATGGGATATAGATCTTTTCTACTCTATACCCGGCGTATCTGTAATACTTTTAGCAGAAATGGCCCACTTAATAAATTTTATCTTTTTCATATCCCAAAATTCAATAATTGGAACAGATACCTGCATCAAGTGGCAAATCATTATAGGATCTTTGGAAAAAGACCAGACTCAATAAGCATAATAAAAAAAAGAAATGCTGACTATTTCAGAGAATTTTATGCAGAATCTAATTCTAGACTAATAAAGGAATATGGTTTAGAAAAAATAATTGAATACAATTACCCTGTATGACCTCCCGTAAATTTGGTAATAATTGAATTACTTAATTTTAACCAGGCCTTTTTTATTCTTCTATAATTCCTAGTAATAAAAGAAACTTTTGCAGGATTGTCGAATAACTTTTTATGATGCTTATTCAGATCTGAAAGGAAAGTATCGCTTTGAGCTATTCGCTGCATTATGGTTTCAAAAATAACCTCCAAAGACGGAGTTGCTTTTAGCATTTCTCTGATCCTGTAAAACATATTGTTTGTCATATTCCCTTCCTGAATGTTGAAGCTTGTCATCCCATCCCAAAGAGGAACTACCTTTCTATGCTTGAGCTGTTCAACTTTCATAGGATTCAATGATAGATCATACATTAACATCCTGGTTTGAAATAATTTCTCAAAATTCCCTAACATCGTTATATAAAGAGCATTTCGCTTCTCAATATCATTTCCAAAATCAGCATAGGTGTCTGCTATTGATATTAACCACCTGGTATTTAAAACTTCACAGATCTTTTCAGGGTTATTCTCAACCAAATTATATACGACTTTCCAAGCATAATCCGTATTTCGATGCCTTCGCAGCTGAACAATAATCGTTTTTAAATTCTCCCGGAAATCTTCTGAGTTTTCAATTTTTAATTCCATATGTTATGTAATGTAATAAATTCTACTCTTTTAATTTTAAGAATGAATTTATAGAAAATCCTTATCAGTATGTTAATTATATATTTTCGTGTAGCACGAAACACTTCATATAAAATATAAAGGGTATTAGTATGATTAAAGCTTACTGTAGCCACTTGGTAGTCATATTTATTTAAGTTTTTTTTACACATCCGTGCGAATACTGCCTGCTCCCTCCTTGTTAACAATTCCTCCCATTTCCTTATGGATTCTTTTTTGGGTGGTTCATCTATGTTTTTATGAATACCTAAATACTCAGGCGTTAACAATTCACGAACTATACCATCTTTATTCAATATCCATTCTTTGGCAAAGTAAATCTTTAAGAATTGTGCTACTTCATCCATAACCTCATGAAGGTTCAAAATAAGGGCCTCATAGTGTATTTTATGTATATGAATATTGTCTTTTACAGTGCCAAATTTCCTGACAAAATAATTCCATTCATGAGCTAGACTGACAGGATTAGTGCAGAAAGGACGTTGGGTGAAGGGTGATATGGTGATCTTTTGAGAGCTATATACAGCCCTGACGTCCCTTATAAGCAATATCCACTTTATCTTGTATTCGTCACTTATTGTATCAATTAATCGAAAGTAGCTCTTAATGGCCCACGTGTGTTTAAAGATAATGACAGATGAATTTGGGTTTTTCGATAATTGGTATGCTTTCAAAATATGAATGAACACGTCCAGATTATTCCGTGCATTTTCAAAACATCTGAGTATCGTTAGAAATGGAATCCCCCAATATTTAAATTTATAATCCTGAATTAAAAGCTGAGACAACCATATCTGAATCTTTCTATGCTTTGAAATCTTCATTAACGGTTTTCGCAAAAAAATATCATATAGAACTTCAGCTTCCGGGCATATACAAACCTCGGACGACTTACTTAGTTGATTTAGCAAAAAAGTCGAACCTGACCGATTTATTGATGTTAAAAAAACAATATCCTGCATAGTCTATCTGCTTATTAGTCTATTGTATAGTTTTGCTGGACGAAGAATTATGGCTAGGATCAGAAAAAAATAACTTAGTGGATTATTAAACCATCCAAGATAAAGCCTATACAACTTCATATGCAGATAATTTCTGAATAATACCAGATCGTAAGTATTCTTACCATAGTATTCATTCCTTATTTGTTTAATCTTTCTATAAGTACTTAATAGATTCTTTTGTGAATTATTTTGGTTATGAATTCTATAGTATGTGAGGCAATCGGGCATATTCTCCAACAGACAGGATTCAAGTGTCAATCGAGTTAGAAATTCATAATCTTCAGCATTCGCCCACTTTTGGGAATAACCGATTTTTTTAAAAAGATGCGTCTCGCCCATCAAGGTCCCGTTGAACATGGCAATATCTCCACTTTCTAGTGTCTTATAAATCAAATCATTTTTGATAGGTAGATTGGAATGAAAAAGAATTTTTTTTCTTCGAGATACGTACTTCACGTTACTCCCAACCATACTGATATCGGGATTTATTTGAAGAAAGTTATATTGCTTATGAATTCTTTCCGGATGAATTATATCATCCGGATCAACCCGCATAATATACTTTCCTTTTGCCGAAGAAATTCCTATGTTCAACGCATTCGCAAATCCATTGTTCTTCTTCAGGCATATAATTTTAAGGTACGTGAGATATGCGTAATTATTTAAAATTGCTAACGAGGCATCTGTCGACTTATCATCTACAATAATCAATTCCAATGGTAATACACTGGAGTTTATTACAGAATTAATAAAATCATCAAGAAACTCTGCATTATTATAATTAGCTGCTATTATAGATACATCGACTCTTTCTTTCATAACACAAAAATCCGAAATAAATATGCAGAAAAAAGTACTCCTTAATGCTGAACTATTGATAATTTTTCTATAACATGCTGATATGAATAGGCTGACCGGATCGTATTTGCAGCATTATACCCCATATTGATTCTTAATTCCCTGTCGTTGTATACTGTATTAATTGCATCAGACAAGCTATTTTCGTTATTGTAAAATAATCCATTTTTTTTGTGGATAATTAGATAATCCTGAAGACCGTTTAATTCTTTTAAAATTACCGGTAATCCGCATGACATGGACTCCAAAAGTGAGTTGGACAATCCTTCTTTGTTGGAGGCAGTTACATAAACATCGGAGATTTTCAGGTATTCATCTATGTTTTGTACAAAACCTTTAAATTGAATTCGATCTCTTAATAAATTATCACCAGTTGCCTTAATTATTTTGGCCTTTTCGACGATGTTGGCAGGTAAATTTTCACTTGAGAGGTCATAGTCCCCTAGCACAATATAAAGAAATGGAAAATTAAGTTTAATTAGTTCTTGGTATATTTTAAGATAACCCTTTCTAATAATGAGCGATCCAACAGTGCAAATAATAAAAACATCTATTGGTATTCCAAGCTTTCTTCTTAAGAGATTTTTTTGGTGGGAGTCAACCGGATAGAATATTTCCGTATTTACTCCTTGTGGCGTTTCGATAATTTTATTATCGGAAGTAAAATATTTTTTATATGAAAATGAAAATGCCGGAGTTAAAGCTAAATAAAATGTAATTTTTTTTAATGATCGCTTTCTAATGAAAGTTAAAACTTTATGTTTACTCAAAAGGCTTTCTATATCATCTTCATTATACATTGTTGAACGAAAAATAACTCGTTTGCCAGCGATTCTGCCAATAATAGGAATCAATTCCCAACCAATAATATACCCTCCATATATGATAATTATATTGTTCCTTACTATTTCGATAATATACCAAGGAATTATTATTGTGAGAGAGAGAGTTTTTAAAAGATATCCTTTATTGAAATAGGGTATTCTAACTACTTTTAAACTTTCAATAATAGAAATAAAGGGTAACTTTAGGTTCCTGTTAAAGGTTAGTATTTTAGCTCTGATTCCTTTTGAAACAAGATATCTCCCAAAATTAAAGGCATTCAATCCTCCTCCGGAATGATATGGTAATGTATATGAAGTAACCAATAATACTTTAGATCCTTCCTTCTTATTCATTAATGAATTTTAATTACCTGATGAGATATATAATTTAAATTCATTCTGACTTTTCAGAATCGGATAACTGAAATATCTTTTCTTTTACAATTTTACGCTTCAATTCTGTCAAATCCATACCCCTTCTCCTTAAATTCCTCCAATACCCTCGGAAGTATATATTCGAGCTTTGGCCATGCTTTTAATGAATCATGAAACACTACTATTGAACCCTCGCGGGCATATTTTAGAACGGCTCTTAGCGACCGCTCTTTCGAAATTCGGCTTTCATAATCGTGGCTCATTACATCCCAAAGGATAATTTTATATTTATCTTTCAACTCTTTTATTTGTGAACGGCGTATCCTTCCGTAAGGAGGCCTGAACAGGTTTGATTTGATATAATGGGATGCCAGTTCAATATCGCTGAAATAATCTTCGTTGTTCATGTCCCATCCCTTGAGGTGGCTGTAGGTATGATTTCCTGCAGCATGTCCCTTTTTTATGATTTCAGCATATAGTTCCGGATGCCTGTCAACGTTTCTTCCCAGGCAAAAAAAAGTTCCTTTTGCGTTGTAATCATCCAGTATATCAAGCACCTTTTCAGTAATGCCTGGAGTTGGCCCATCATCGAATGTCAGGTAAATACTCTTTCCATTTCCTTTTTTATCCCAGATCACCTCAGAAGAAATCTTTTTCATCCAACCAGATATATGCCAATATGCCATTGCTATTTAAAGATAGATTCCAATCGGTTGCCATAATCCTCAAATCGCTGCTGGATAGAAGCACTGAATTTCTTATCGCCATTATAGTGACTGATCCTGATCAATTCAGTTATAATATGGGCTGTAATCCGCTTTTCATATTTTAAATAGTCCGAAAATGGGCTCTTAAGGCTCAGGTAATATTCAACATCCTGTATTGTGTTCTCCAGGATAATGTTTGCCAGTTCCTGCGCTTTATCTGTTTTCCCTAGTTTATAATAGCTTTCAACAAACGTTACCATATATAAATCAAATGGGATTCGTTCATTGGGAAATAACTCAGTACAACGTTCAATCACATTCAATGCCTTATCATATTTACCTTGCCTGATCAATGTTGTAGTTAAACTTCCAAAGTTATTCCGCATATTTGAGATCATCCGTAAACAATTTTCATCAAGATATATTCCTTCCTTATCAATTCCTCCCCATTTAAATTTGTTCATCATATTCTCATACATAATTTCGGCATTCATTCCTCCTGCGTAGCTTATACTATCCACAGTAAGAGCCGGTATTATCCTGTACGCCATACCCTGCATTTCAAAGTAATTATCCAGCCCGGTATAGTTTTCATTTCCTACCGTTATGGCATAACAGATCGGCCGCTCCCATTGATTTGAAGCGAGGAAGTCAAGTGCCATAATATGGTTTTTTGTAAGATACCCGCGTGAAAGACTCCACTTCATCACAGGAGTATATTTTGAAGCCATTTCGGGCTTGATGGTACCGTTACCAAACACCAATGCCGAGTCGGCACGCAGAGAGAATTTATGTTGTGGCAAAAAATAGATATCGTCCGGAATTCCTGCCGGAGCATATTGCTTCTGCTTACGATCGTCAGCTAAAAATTCGATTGCTTCCAGCAGATCAACATGATCTCGGGTCAAATCATATAAATATACTATATCCCTTGTCCCTTGCTGGTATTGATTCTTTTTTAAGGTCATTTTAACCGGTTCCGATTCGTAGGCCTTATTCTCCATCTGTTCGATATACCAATCTGCCGAAAGATAACTCAGGTTAATCACCCTTACATCCGTTCGTATACCTTCCACTTCCTGGGCATACCAGAGCGGAAAAGTGTCGTTGTCGCCGTTAGTATAAAGAATGGCATTTTTTTCACATGAATTCAGGTAGTTGGAAGCAAAATCACGGGCAATATATCTCCCGGAGCGGTCATGGTCGTTCCAATTTTCTGCTGCCATTAAAACCGGCACCGGAAGAGTAAGAATGATGGAAACGATAGCAATGGCTTTCTCTTTTTTGAACGTAGTTCCAATAAATTTTACTATTAAAAGAAACAGCAGGAGAAATAGTAGTATAATAAGTGCCGACCAGGTAAAAGTAAGCCTTCCGTTACCAATGATATCGAACAAAGCTATTGCCGCAATTGTTATTAATCCCCGTACCCCATATACCGATATTGTTCTAATATCGGCCTTTAACGCTGATTTATATACTGCAATAACCGAAAGTCCGATCCATATCGCAAAAGCATAGAATGAACCTGCATAGGCATAATCTCTTTCTCGGGGCTGTAATGGATTTTGATTCAGGTATAACACAATGGCAATACCAGTAAAGAAGAACAATGACATGACAACCCAGAAATTTTTATTGTCTTCGCGATATTGAAAAAACAAACCGATGAGTCCAAGTAACAAGGGTAGCATAAAATAAGTATTCCTGGCTTTGTTTTCTTTCATTGCTTTGGTAATCTTCGTTTGATTTCCGATACGTGCCGAATCAATAAATTTGATGCCGGTTATCCAGTTCCCATTGGTAATCTCTTCTTTATAGTTGCCTTGAATATCATTTTGTCTTCCTGAAAAATTCCACATAAAATACCGGAAATACATATAGCCTACCTGGTATCGAATAAAGAAACGCAGATTATCACTGAAAGTGGGTTTCTTTTTTGGTTTGTTGTAGTCATAAACAATATTCCCATAACGATCTTTAACAACCTCTCCCGAACGATCGAGTCTTACTTCATACAGATCATCCATAGATAATTTTGCCCATGTGACATATGCCTCAACATGATCGGGTTGATTGCTGTACATCCGTGGGAAGAATGTCTTATATGCATCGTCATACTGATATTCCGGCTTATAGGAAGCTACTTTATATTTCCCGTCTTCAGGCACATATATTGGTTTCCCTTTCTTCTCGCCAATGATGCCGGCATTAAAGTATTGCCCGTAAAATAAAGGCCTGTCTCCGTATTGTTCGCGGTTTAGATAAGATAAGAGGTTAAAAAGATTTTCAGGATTATTCTGGTCCATCGGTGGATTGGCCTGCGAACGAATAATAATCATTGAATAGGAAGAGTACCCGATTATTATCATTGCTAACATAAGCAAAACAGTATTGGCCAGATCTTTTCCTTTCTTATGAGTATATCTTACACCCAGAACAATTAAAACCAAAAGTAATGTTAAATAGATAAAAAGACCTGAAAAATAAGGCATCCCAAATCCATTAATAAATATTAATTCGAAAACACCTGCCAACTTCACCAGACCGGGAATTAATATGTACATAATACTCCCGAGGATTACTGCTGATATCAGCAATGCAGCAATAACACCGTTTGTGGTAACTTTATATTTCTTGAAATAATAGATGAGAACAATTGCAGGTATCGCCAATAAATTCAGTAAGTGGACTCCTATCGAAAGTCCCATAAGGTAAGCTATTAGTATCAGCCATCGGTTGGCATATTTTTCGTCAGCAACGTTTTCCCATTTTAATATTGCCCAGAATACTACTGCTGTGAAAAGTGAAGAACTTGCATATACTTCTCCTTCGACTGCCGAGAACCAGAAAGTATCGCTGAATGTGTAGGATAGTGCGCCTACCACACCCGATCCAATAATAGCAATCATATGGGAAGTGCTTATCTCTTTCCCCTCTTTAAGCAACAATCTGCTAACAAGGTGAGTAATGGTCCAGTATAGAAACAGGATGGTAAATGCACTGGCGAGTCCTGACATCGTGTTTACCATGATTGCAACCTTACTTGTATCACCCCCGGCCAATAATGTAAATAATCTCCCCATCAGAAGGAAGAAAGGAGCTCCGGGAGGATGTCCAACTTCAAGTTTATAGGAAGCAGCGATAAATTCACCACAATCCCAAAAACTTGCAGTGGGTTCAAGCGTCATCAGATAAACAACTGACGCTATCAAAAAAATGATCCAGCCTGTAAGATTATTAAGGGTTGTATAACGTTTCATGATAAAAATTTTGTGGACAAATATACTTAAAGTTATCAGCTTTATAATGTTTCAAATGAATTCCTGAATCAATGCGCCAAAAGCATTTATTCGTTTCGTGTCGGACGTTTGGATTTTATTTCAAAATTTGTCTTTATCATTCAGTAAGTATAATAAATACCGGAAAGGTTTCTAAAAAACCGGGAAAAAATTTTCAGAAAAGCGGAATTAGTAATACATTCGCACCGTTAAACTAAAAAAACCATTATATGGACGAAGGCCCGTATCATTGTAAAAACTTAGTAATTACCCTCCTTTAAGAGGCCTTCGCTTATCGATTGCCTCCTAAAGGGAAAAATAAGGAGGCAATATCATGATCAAAATCTTCAGAAGCTTCGGTGGGTATTTTGAAATACCTCGGGCAGAGAAAGGATGTTGGATAAATGTCATTAACCCGACCGAAACTGAGATTGACCGCTTAAAAGAAGAATTTCTTATTCCTGGTGATGTTCTTCTAGATATTCTCGATGCGGATGAACGTCCACGATTGGAGTATGATGATGAATGGTGGCTTGTCATCATGCGAATACCTATCCCCAGCGTAACTGATGGTATACCTTTCTATACAGTCCCGCTTGGAGTATTTATGAAATCGGAGTATACCGTTACGATTTGTTCTGCTCCGAACGAAGTTCTTCCTGCTGAACAACCCTCATTATACCGCGAACAATTTCATCAGGTAAATGATATACTGAATTTTATCCTTAAACTATTTTTACGTTCAGCAAATGTCTATCTGAGATACCTAAAGCAATTAAATCAACAAACAACATTAATTGAGAAAGACCTTGAAAAATCAATCCGAAATCAGGAATTAAATAAGTTGCTCAAACTTGAAAAATGTCTTGTATACTTTGTTACTTCGCTGCGCTCAAATGAAATAGTATTAACGAAATTGCGCAATTCCAAAAAAAGCTCCATCAGTGAAATTAATGAGGATCTCTATGAAGACGCACTGATTGAGAATAAACAGGCTATCGATATGGCACAGATTTATTCTGATATTCAAAGTGGAATGATGGATGCCTTCGCTTCAGTGATCTCAAATAATTTGAACGTTGTGATGAAACAATTAACCTCCATCTCAATATTCTTGATGATACCAACGCTTATTGCCAGTTTGTATGGTATGAATATTCCAAACTTCATGGAAAATTCGGTCTGGGCATTCCCGGGAGTAATTCTATTATCAGTTATTGCTTCTGCAATAGGAGTTCTGATGTTTAGGAAAAAAGAATGGTTATAATTTTACGTTGTGCTTGATTTGCTCACTGATAATGATAACGTATAATTAGAAATAAGAAATTTTTCTATTTAACTGAAACATAGAATGTATAGTATCAGTAAAAAGGCTAAATGTTTTAATTAATCAATGTATAGGTTTTAATGAAAGTTTATGTTACTCTTGGTATGTTGGTAATGTCCAACACCTTCATGACACTAGCCTGGTATGGGCATCTGAAATATAAAGAACTTAAGTGGTTTTCGGCCTTACCCCTTGTTGCGGTTATACTTATTAGCTGGGGAATTGCTCTATTTGAATATTTTTTCCAGGTACCTGCCAATAGAATTGGTTTTAAAGAATATGGAGGGCCTTTCACATTGGTTGAACTAAAAGTGATCCAGGAAGTAATAACCCTTGTTGTGTTTTGCGTTTTTACGTTACTTGTTTTTAAAAATGAATCATTCCGTTTAAATCATATTATAGGCTTTGTTTTTCTTGTGCTGGCTGTTTATTTTATTTTTAAGAAATAGTCCCCCCTGCTTTTTGTTGAAAAAAATGCCGTAAAGCATAATTATCCATCTGTTTTATATTTTTCATATTTCTATTTTTGTGCACATTTTATACTGGCGTTTTCTCGTCCGCTAATCAATTCTTGTAATTGGTTATACCCTTTACAGATTAGAGATATTATTCGTAAATTATATGTGTTTCAATTGTTAAGATGAAATTTTTGGTACATGATCTCGATTTAATTTTTAACAAATTATATTTCATATTTCAGGTTTACCAAATTAATATAAACCGGAGGTATTCAGATAATGGTAGAATGGCTATTTGAAATATTTAATCTGTTGGCAATAATTGCTATAGTGTTTATTCCTTTTTTGAAAACAAAAGGAAGAGCGTTTCTTACAATTGGAATCATTTCACTTCAAACATTCGTTAATTTTTTGCTTGTTTATAAAATTTTCGCATACGGCCCAGTTGAATATACTTATCCGGGATCTTGGATAACCGGACCTATTGCTATGCGAATAGATGCTCTATCAGCATGGTTTATTTCCATTATCAGCTTTACCTTTTTCACCGGTGCATGGTATGGGTTGTATTATATGAAACATTACAGTGATCAACCTTATAACCTGGCTCTCCACGAGATTGCATTTCTTTTTACATTCACTGCATTGATTGATATTTGTGTCGTCCAGAACAGCCTGGTTTTCCTTGTGATATGGGAGATCATGACAATGGCTTCTTTTATTGTTATTATCTTCGATCATCAAAAGACCGAAACAATTAAGGCAGGAATTAATTTTTTAATCCAATCACATATTGGTATACTATTTCTGACAATTGCGTTTATCTGGATGAAGGTAAAGACTGGTACCTTTGATCTTCAGGGTATAACAACATTCACAGCTGCTCAACCTGCCTTAACGGGTATAGGTTTATTTATCTTCTTTTTTATCGGTTTCGGTATTAAAGCCGGGTTTTTCCCATTCCATACATGGCTGCCTTTGGCACATCCTGCTGCTCCTGCTCATATTTCAGGTATAATGTCGGGAGTGATAATTAAAATTGGTATTTATGGTATATTCAGGATATTGACACTGATAAAAACTGATATCGGGACTATCGGGTATATTCTACTCTTTATTTCGGTTATTACAGGAATATATGGTGTGATGCTGGCAATAATTCAGCATAATCTGAAAAAATTGTTAGCCTATCATAGTATTGAAAATATTGGTATTATTGGGATTGGGATTGGTCTAGGTTGTTTGGGATTGAAATTTAACAATCAGTTTCTTGAAATTGCAGGATTTGGAGGTGCCTTACTTCATACGCTGAATCACTCCTTGTTTAAATCACTTCTTTTCTTTACCAGTGGGAATGTATATCATACCAGCCATACCATGAATATTGATTCGCTCGGGGGTCTGATTAAAAAAATCCCACAAACAGCCTACCTCTTTTTGATTGGCTCTCTGGCAATTTGTGGTTTACCCCCTTTTAATGGTTTTGTTTCCGAATTTTTTATTTACTCAGGTTTATTCAAAGGGCTTGTTTCAGCGCAGTTTGGTTTTATCCTCTCGATGCTTTTTACTATGATCGGTTTGGTCTTAATAGGGGGATTAGCGTTAATTTGCTTTACAAAAGCATTTGGCATTGTATTCTTAGGAATACAAAGACAACCCGAAATTAATATACCCCCTTCCGAAAAGTTCAGTGATAATTTGCCCCTTTATATTATTGCGCTTTTTATCGTACTGATTGGTTTATTCCCTGTCATACTTCAGTCTGTTTTGCTTAAAACAACAGCCCTTTTCTCGGCAGATGTTATAAACGCCGAAACCTATTTACAATCTGGCAAGTGGTTCAAAGATCTCACAATAATTGGTTGGTATTCGTTGGGATTTATTGCACTGGCTTTATTCATATATCTAATCAGATGTATGATTACCTTGCAACGAAAGAAAGAAGAGAATATAACATGGGCTTGTGGTTATACAGGGGATATTCGAAAAATGCAATATACCGCCTCATCATTTATTCGATCCTATCGAAAACTTGCTGAACCTGTTCTGCTGACCAAAAAAAAGAAGACTGAAGCTGTTGATCTTTTTCCGACACATATAGCACAACATACTCATCCGGAAGATAAAGTTGAATTCTGGTTGATAGATAAACCAATCTATATGTTGAGAAGATTTCTCAATCGCTTTATATTTCTGCAAAATGGAAATATTCAGGCATACCTTTTATATGGCTTTTTATTTATTGGATTAGCGGTACTAGTACCGGTTTTTATTGAAAAAATTATGTTGCTCATTAAATTCCTAAACCAACTATAAATGATAAATAGCATTCTTATCATAATAAGTAGTTTGTTCTTCACAGGGATTATTGTCAGGACTAAAAGTCTGATGTCAGGCAGGAAGGGCCCGGGGATTCTTCAGCCTATGAAAGATATCATTCGTTTATGGAGAAAAGGTTCGGTATACTCATCATCAACCTCCCTGATTTTTCAGATAGCTCCAAGCATTTACCTGGCATCGGTATTGGCTGCTATTCTTATGATACCCTTCGGAATAAACCGAGGTATCATTTCATTTGAAGGTGATTTTGTCATGTTCGCATATATTCTTGCGCTTGGTAAATTTTTTATGATCATTTCAGCGCTCGATACCGGGAGCAGCTTTGAAGGGATGGGAGCCAGTCGTGAAGCCTTGTTTTCGATGCTTATTGAACCGGCATTTTTCATTCTCATTGGTTCATTTGCTCTGTTTACAGGATATATATCATTTCATAGTATTTTTAATATGTTGCATTATGGTTCCTATATTGCTTATATGCTTGGTGGGCTGGCAACTTTCGTGCTAATCATAATTGCAATGGTTGAAAATAGCCGTATGCCGGTTGACGACCCAAAAACACATCTTGAACTTACCATGATTCATGAGGTGATGATCTTAGATAATAGCGGTTTTGATCTTGGCTTGATTCTCTATACAACAAGCTTGAAGTTTGCTATGTATGGTGCTCTTATCGCAAACTTCTTTATTGGAGTTCTGCCTTACTGGATATCAATTCCACTATTTTTTTCCGTTCAGATCGGATTTGCAATTGTTGTGGGTTTGATCGAATCATTCACAGCCCGGTTCAGAATGGGGCATAATCCACAATATATTTTTATCCTGACATCAGTTTCCCTGTTAATATTCTTTGGAGTTCTTCTGTTCCTTGGAAAACTAATTTAATATCGTTGATATGACCGACATTCTCTTGATAGCCCTTGCAATGACGCTGCTTTATATGAGTATTGCCAACAGGCTACTTACATATTTGCGCATTCTTGTTCTTCAGGGCTTTATTCTTTTTGGGGCAACATATTTATCATTAACCCATATTAATACTGTTAACCTCTTATTGATCATGATCGAAACTATTGTATTCAAGGCGTTAGCGGTTCCCTGGTTTATTAACTACCTGATCAGGCGAAATGGTATAACCCGTGAAGCAGAGCCTTATCTCCCGAATTTTGTATCCCTCATAATAGTAACCCTGATTATTGTAGCAACTATTATTCTATCAAATTCAATAAAAGATACAAATCTTGATAAAACATATTTTGTTGTTGCTCTTTCAACACTGTTCACAGGCCTTTACCTGATAGTTTCACGAAAAAAAATAATAACTCATGTAATTGGATATATCGTAATAGAGAACGGTGTTTTTATCTTATCATTAGCTGTGGGAAATGAGATGCCTATGCTGGTTAATCTGGGTATTATGCTGGATATTTTTGCCAGTGTTCTTATTCTTGGAGTTTTTTTCAATAAAATCGGTGATGTGTTAAAAGATCCGGATGTAAACCTGCTTCGAAACCTTAAAGATTAAACATAGTAATGATTGGTATTTTTTTAATTGGAACCCTGATTCTTAGCATCTTGCTTTTTTTGAACAGAAACAAGATTATTAACTATTCCTTACTTGTATTATATCTGATTTTACTAAGTTTCTTTGGTGTCAATCAATATTACAGGCTTTCGGAAAATCCATCCGGCCTTTTTAAAACCGATTCACTGGCTGTATTGCTCTTACTCTCTTTATGTATAGTAGCAATTCCGGTTATTATTCATGGATATCGATATATTGAAAAACATAATCTCGATGAGACACCTCGTACAAGGGGTTTGTTTTTTGGTGCAATAATAATTCTAATTACCGCATGTGGGGTAGCCTATTTATCTGATCATATTGCTGTAACCTGGATATTTGTAGAGATTACAACCCTGAGTGCTTCTGTGTTAATATATCACCACCGGAATATACGTGCGCTGGAAGGCGTTTGGAAATATGTTTTCATATGTGCCATCAGTATCACATTTGTATATATTGGAATCCTTTTCCTGGGTCTTTCAATGAAACAGGCAGGAATTCAGGATATGTCATTCACCTCATTGCATAATAATTATGAGAATTTAAACCTTTTCTGGCTGAAACTTGCTTTTCTTTTCATTTTTACTGGCTTCACTGCAAAATTGGGTTTGGTCCCTATGTATACTGCCGGCATCGATGCAAAAGACAAGGCTCCGGCTCCTGCGGGGGCATTATTTGCAAGTATTTTGATGAATCTAGGATTTATCAGTATATATCGGTTCTATGCTGTTATAGCACATACACCTTTACGAAATTGGGCAAATACTATTATCCTGATAGCCGCAGTGTTATCAATATTTTTCGCTACTGTTTATATGACGCGAATAAAGAATATTAAAAGAATGTTTGCTTATTCAGGCATTGAGCACATGGGATTAGTGATGCTTGGCCTTGCTGCGGGTGGTATCGGAGTGTATGCCGCAATTCTGCATATAGTGCTTCATACATTTATCAAGCCTGGTTTATTTCTCCAGTATAATCAGATTTATTGGGTATACCAGAGTAAAAGCATCTATGATGTAGGCAACTATCTTAAGTATAATAAAGCAGGTGCCATTTTTGTATTACTTGGTTTTATATCTGCCATCGGAATGCCTCCCTCTGGTATGTTTATCAGTGAATTCCTGATTTTTCAATCATTATTTGAATCGCATCAGATCATAATACTTTTGCTGGTTCTTTTTTTCCTGACAATTCTCATCTGGGGTTTCGGATCCAATATTTTTAAATTGCTGTTCACTCCCCCGTTAATCATTAACGAATCAAGAATTCCCCTTATCAGTCCATGGGAATCTCTTTCACAATATATTTTGCTGATATTGACAATATACCTGGCGTATTATCCGCCGGCTGAGTTTGTAACTTTAATTCAGGATGCCGTAAACTTGTTGTCATGACATACTCGAATTATATAAAAATTCATAATAACCAGGTTATTCCCATTGATGATATCCCTGCAGTATCCTATGAGTCCTTATTGAATACTGTTCTTGAACTGATGAAGAATAATTCATCGCGTCACTGTGTAAATTATTTCGGATATCCATCTGGCACAGGAATTACGCTCATATGTTGTATAGCTGATGATGATTCGCACCAGATATTTGTTACGTCAGCACAGGTTGATCCGCATAAAGAATTTCTTTCTTTAACAGCTCACAATCGCAATTTCGAAAAATTTGAACGTGAGATACACGAAAATTTCGGGATTACCTATACTGATCATCCATGGTTAAAGCCCGTTCGTTATTCTTTTAATCGTTTCAATCAAAATGAATTAATTGGTAACTATCCTTTCTTTAAGGCTGACAGTGAGGAATTTCACGAAGTTGGAGTTGGGCCTATTCATGCTGGTATTATCGAACCCGGCCATTTTCGATTTATTTGTAACGGAGAACAGATTATGCATCTCGAAATCCAGCTTGGATATCAACACCGTGGAATTGAGGATCTTTTTATCAAAAAGAAAAAAGTCTTTGAAAGAGTGACTCTTGCTGAAAATATTGCAGGAGACACAGTTATTGGTCATACAACTGCCTTTGTAAATCTCTGGGAAAGCCTTTGTAATTTCAACTCCGATCCAGCAATGGATTTTGCCCGTACATTAGCTTCCGAACTGGAACGAATTGCCATTCATACAGGTGATCTTAGCGCCATATGTGCAGATATGGGTTATCAACTTGGAAATTCAGTTTATGGCAGACTCAGGACCCCAATTGTAAATTTTTTCCAGGAATGGGGAGGTAACCGACTTGCTAAAGGATTAATCCGGGTTGGTAAAATAAACTTCCCCTTTAATAGAGATCTCGCAGCGCATCTAAATAAAATCTTAGACGAATACGAAAAAGATTTTAATGAGATGAGTGAAAAGTTTTTTAAACTCCCAAGTGCTCTTTCAAGAATGGAAAAAACCGGCACTGTGTCCTTAAAAGATGCTCTTGAGATGGGTGTTGTTGGTATGGCTGCACGAATGTGTGGACTAAAGAGGGATATCCGCTTATCCCATCCGTATAATCTGTATACTGCAATCACACATGAGCCAATTATAAAAAAACACGGCGATGTTTATTCAAGGGTACAGATCCGAAGAGAAGAGATTATTCAATCTATTGAATATATCAGGAATCTCGTCAGGAAGATTCCTGACTTTAAGGTCTCCAACAATACTGATCTTATTCCTGGTGCCAATAAATTTGTTCTCTCGCTCACCGAAGGTTGGCGCGGGGAGATCTGCCATGCAGCAATAACTAACGCTGCGGGAGACTTATTGATTTATAAGATCAAAGACCCTTCGCATCATAACTGGATGGCGCTTGCTCGGTCTGTTCGAAATAATGATATATCTGATTTCCCACTATGCAATAAGAGTTTTAACCTTTCTTATTGTGGACACGACTTATAGTAATATATAAATGACTATAAAATGTTTGATAATTTGAAGATACTCTGGCATCAAGGTAAACAGTATATTCCCGATGTTAGAACTGCCAAACTGCCAGGAATATTCAGGGGTCGTCCTGTTATTACAAAAGAACGGGTGGATGAAAAAGCACTTTGCGAGCTCTGTCCCACTTCAGCAATAATGGCAGATCCGGTACGTATTGATCTGGGAAAATGTACATTTTGCGGAGAATGTGCATTTCAGTTCCCTAATAAAATCAAATTTACCGATGATTATAAATTATCTACTAATGATCGATCGCGATTAATAATTTACGAAGGTGAAACTAATCCGATAATAATTGATTCAACCGCAATTCGTAGCGAGATTCGACGATTGTTCCGAAGATCACTCAAACTTCGCCAGGTATCCGCAGGTGGAGATAATAGTTGTGAACTTGAATTAAATGCATCCAATAATGTACAATTTGATATTAGCCGTTTTGGTGTTGATTTTGTTGCTTCCCCGCGTCATGCAGATGGAATTGTTATAACTGGTCCTATTACAATTAATATGGCTGAAGCGTTGGAGCACTGTTATCATGCCGTGCCTGACCCTAAAATCGTAATTCTCGCTGGCACAGATGCTATCAGTGGTGGAATTTTTTATAATAGCCCTGCTATAAACAGAGACTTTTTAAAAAAAAATAAAGTTGATCTATACATACCAGGAAACCCTGTTCATCCTTTAACATTTATAAATGGTATTCTTGGATTAATAAGTGATAAGCGATAGATGAGGATTCAGATTAGTCAATTGATTATAAATGGGTTATCCTAATTTGCTTATTTTCTCTAGTTCAGGAATATTAAGTAAAAGTATTTTTTTCCCTTCTGCTTTGATCAGTTCTTCCTCATCAAATTTCTTAAGAGTTCTTATAGCATTTGAGGTTGTCATATTGGAAAAATGGGCAAGGTTTTCGCGTGTGAAATGAACATTCAGCGTTCTGCCATCCTCTGTAAAACCATAAATATCCCGCATTAATAGAAGTGTCTCGGCTAAACGTCCACGAATATGTTTTTGAGTCAGATTGATAATACGGTTGAAATTAAATCCTAACTCATTTGCCAATGCTCTTATAATTTCCTTTGAGAAAGCTGGATTTTGCTCAAAAATTTTATTGAGTATAGTCTTATTATAAATGATTATCTCAGAATTCTCAATAGCTTCAGCACTAACAACATGTGGCTTTTGAGCAAATAATGCTTTATAACCAACAAAACTCATCGGTTTCACAAGACGAACAATTTGCTCACGCTCGCCAACCCCAATCTTAAAAACTTTAGCACTCCCCCTCGAAAGAAAGATGAGGCCTTCCGGTTCACTCCCTTCCTTAAATATAAGCGCCCCTTTTTTAACTATTTTTTTTTCACTGTTCTCTTTCAGTAGAGCACGTTCTTCTTTTGAAAGGACAGAAAACAGATTATCAGGACCGCCGGAATAATTAAACAAATATTCATTACCCTCATTTTTCATCTCAGCAAAATTCTGTGAAACTGATCCATATAGTTATAAACCATTTATATGCTAAATTAAAGTAACAAGAGTATAAAGTTAAATACTCTAAAGTCGTATGAATTATATTAAAACATTCGAAAGAAATTGTATAGATTCAATTCCTTTAAAATCTTCAGCTATTCTATTTTTGTCTGTAAAGCCCGAATCTATTGCTTTTTTAAGATTCTTAAGCGCGTCCTCAGGTTTATTAATTCGATGGTAATATAATGCATAGAAATAAAACATATCAGGGTTTTCCGGTTCAATAAGCTTATAAATATAAAGTAATCGTTCAGCGTTTATCAACTCATTTTTATGTAAATAATTTTCGCATAAGGAATAACACATTATACCAATAAACCCCTTCATCCTCTGGTATGCTAACCCTCTGAAATAATCGTTGTCTTCTGATATTTTTAAATTCAGTGACTTAATTTCGTTTGCCCACCATAAGGTATCATTCGATTGGAATGCTTTATTGTATATGTTTCGCATGGTAAGTTCAAAGCGTATGCTTTCCTTAAGTTGATTAAGTACTTCTTTATACTCCTGGCTGTTAATGATTTCATTTTTTTCATTAACAAGATTTTCTACATCGTTAATTTCTTTAATTTGAGATAAATTTTTCGCTATCAAACCGGCTTCGAGGATTTTCCCATTTATTCTTAATGAATCAAGCTGTTTTTTACTTTCCTGTGTATATTTTTTTTTCCAGTTCTTTTTAAATCCGCAGGGAGTATTATCAGAATCAGCAATTAAATAACCTAAGGCACAGTTTAGATAATACGCCGATGGCCAGGCATGAGTATCTTCCGTGAGCTCTAATAGCAGATTGTCAGGTAACAACTCCGGCCTAAAAAGAAATTGAGCTGTTTCGATGAAATTAAAATCAGACATCCCTGTTATGCCAATAACCGGACTTTTGATCATATTTATTTCCTGAGGCGTGGCAAAAGCACCGCACGCAATTACACCATCGACATGCATGTATTGGGCAAAGGATAGGGCCATGCGTGCTCCTCCAGAAAAACCTGCCAGATATATTGATTGATTTACAGGATATTTTGACCTAATATCATCAATTAGCATATTAATAGCTTGAGCAAAATCAGGATAATTATTTTTAATAAGAGCAGAAACTGCAACGATCATTTTATATTTTTCAGCTCCATGAATGAATTTATCTATTGCTAAAGCCGTATCGGCATGGGGATCAATTACTAAAAGCAATGGAAGTCTTTTACATTCAGCTGATAGAGATGGCATATAAATCCTGTATTTATGCATATTATCAACTGAACAACTATCAGTTTTTTTTATAGCTTTTACACTATTTGATGTTCTTGTGGGTTGCTGGCAGGCAAGGAATACTGTTATAAAAATCAGCAAGAGCAATTTTAAATGAGAAGTTATAAACGTCATGTCGTTAAAGTTCTTAATCTAAATTAGATAGAATAATCCCAAATTGCGCATTAGCGCAATCGACTAATCAAATCTACTAATTTTCAAATTCACACATTTGAAAAATAACGATTTACTAAGTCGGCCACGGAAGATCGGGATCAACTCCTGCCTGCCGGCCTGAAAAGCAGTAGTTCGCATAATTGTTCCTATTGCATAATTTGGGATAATTATTTTTCCGCTACTCATCTTGAAGATGAAGCATAATAATGAGCTTCTATATCTAATCTTGAATATTTTCTCCTATATTTTCCATGCAAATCTACTTTAAAACACCAGTGTACAAAATCTATATATAAGCTCTAAGTTGTCTGTTTATGCTATAGGCGCAGAATAATTCAGTAATTTTGACTGAACTGAAAGTCTATTTGCCTGAAATCGGTTATTATCTGATCAATAAAATCAAATTGTGAAAACTTACCAGGATTGTTATCACATGATAATGCAACAATTTTAGCTGCACCAGCATTTTTAGCGGCTGTAACGCCTCCGAGAGAATCTTCGATGATCATACACTGACTTATGGGTACATTTATTTTTTCAGCCGCTGCAAGAAACATATCTGGGAATGGTTTCCCACGATATTCTCCCGTATCATACACGATTTTATCTCTATCAAACCATTGTGAAAGATTAAATAGTGAAAAGTACAACTCGACGTTTTTAAAATATGAAGCTGTTGCAATGGTTCTGGGAATATTCTGCTGCTGTAAATAATCAAGGAAATAAACTGCGCCGGGAGTCAATATACATTTCTGAGGATGTTGGTAGCACAATTGCCTGTATATTTCTTCTTTCTCCTCATAGCGATCTTCTTCCTCATGTTTGTCAAGTTTCCTGTTAAACAGGAATTGTAAAATCTCTCGGTTGGTATACCCGTGAATGTTTAGTTCCAATTCTTCAGGTAAAAGAATTCTCCCATAGCGGCTGGCAAATTCTTTCCACGCACTATTATGTAAGTCGGTATCGTCGAAAAGTGTACCATTGAAATCAAAAATAACTGCTTTATAAGCCATGGTTAGTTAACTAATCTAATTATACTAACCTGCAAAATGATAAAAAATTATGTTCGAAATCTAATACATTTATTCACAAAATATTAGATCAGTTTTATTGAGTATCATTTGAAATGGTTTTTTGTGCATTATTATCCTTACCTACAGGATTTGTTATTATGGGCAACATACTTGTCAAAGGTCTTCTGAATGATTCTATCTCAATCTCATCTAAAAGCATAGACTGAGGTAAAATAAAACTTGAAGGTATACCCGATAATCCTATTCCTTCATTATCACCAGGAGATAATAATGTATTATGCACTATCAATGAATCTGAGAAAAGAGGTGACCTCTTTAATGCCTGAAGCGATAATCCTTTTAAATGTGCGGAGCGTACAAGTTTTTCACTGCCATCTGTAACAGAAACTTGATAGTAATTGTACGGCTTATCAGAACTTGCAACATCCAGTGATCGGATTATTATTGCATAATCCAATCCCTGTTCTTTCGCTTTTTTAATAAGTTCACTTTTTAATGATTCGAGAGAGTATGTTGTATTACTTTTAATCATTATTACACCCGGACCAACTTGACTTGTAAGACCTCTGAAATTGTAACTAAACCTCATATGTCCATTCGATTCCGGAACATAACGTGATGGTGTTCGTCCGTTCAGCAGGGTTTTAATCACACCATTTTCAACCAGCACTAGTTCCTCAGGAGGAATTACTCCTTCCGCATCAATGTTGAATGTTCCGATTAACGGAATCCCATTAAATTCTTTCTTAAACGGATATGCAGTAACTGTTAAATCTTTTGAAATAACCTGTTTATTAATCTTTGATTGTAACCGATTATCGTTATGTTCATAATACATATTCATCTGGTTGCTGCTTTCAAGCGTTTCCCTGTATGCAATCAGAGCATCCGAACCGGAAAATAGAAGTTTTTCAATCAATTCAGCAGTAATATCACCTACAACAAGAACCGGACCTGTATACTGGTCTTCAAAGCATTTTGAATCCCTTAACGCTAAAAGATTTTCGATAAGTTTCTGAATATCTGTAGCAATTTCCAGATCGGATGGCAATCCTTCCGAATTAATTGCAGTATAGGATATATTTCTTGTTAATCTTTCACTATCATCTGACATAGTGCCCGCCTGAATTGAGAGAGTTGTTATATTACAAGGAAATTGCACCTCAGTACCTTCGCTGTTTATAAAATATACTATCGACTCAAATACATTAAATGTGACCACAGAGGAAAAAATAGTTGAATATTTGCTAAATATTGATGATAAATTTCTGGCTCTTTCCTCAAGATAGTTTTTGTCACAATAATTGATTGGCCCGGACACTACTTTTTTTACAACAGGAGCATGGCTAAAATCAGGTATTTCCAAAGCTGATTCGTTCAATTCTTTATGCGCAATCAGCGCCATTTTGTTTTTATATGTTCTCGCTGCTGATGCATATACGCTATTAGTAGTTAGCCAAAGAGACCGTCGAATGCCTGAGTAATCATTATCGATTGGCATTGGAGTTCTCGATTCGATATTAATTTCTTCTGGTTGATTATACGAGAAATTCTCATCATTAATTTTATAGTCGCCAACCATCACTCTCACCTGCCAGTCTTTAAGCTTTTGCTGGTTTGAATTAATTATTGCCCCTAATGACGCCGATACAATTGTGTTTCGTGTATCAGCAATTGTATAGGAAATAAAAAATGGTTTTGCGTCTTCATTGATAGCTAAATTATAATAGTTACGATACAGCTCGTCTTTCATAGCAGTAACTATGATACTATCATTTTCGCTCTGGGCATATGAATAGCTGGAAAATACAACTCCTACTAACAGAATTGCCAGGGAGTAAAACCAATTACTATTTTTCATTTGTTTTTATCCTCATTTTTATTCGGCGCTGGAAGAATAGGTAATTTACTTTTGTATTCCGGAGTCTTTTGAGTTTCAATCTTTTTAACAAAAATCGCAGGTGCAATGGTTGTAACAGGTATTTTACCTGATTCAGCACCACAAAAACCTGTAAATACTTCACGTTGCTTACTTGCTGAAAGTATATTAGAAAACATAGTAAGCGGGGTACCAATAAGTTCTACTCCTGTTACCAGCTCATCTGGTCGTCCATCTATATAAATCCTGTATACCTTGGTTGGTATCACATTAAAGACATTTGTATTGTATCTGTCTGTAAGCGTTAATCCACCAATGACCTCTTCGAAAAAATATCCATATTTTTTCTTTTGTCTTTTACATTCCTTGATAAGTTGTTTTCGCAATTCTTCAAACGATACCGCATCAGTACTTTCAACGAATAGATTTGATTGTCGGGAAGATGGATAAAATCCTGCCTGTGCTCGTCCATGACCGTTGGATCTTAAAAATTCACTAGTAGGTCTGCGTGACATAAGAAAATTCTTAAGTATACCTTTTTCAACAACTACTACATGTTGTCCCTTAACGCCTTGTTCATCATATTGGTATGCCCCTATTAAATCCTGATCACCCCATACAGATATTCCCGGATCTGAATATACATTAAAATCGTCTGGAAGCACCTTAGAGCCTATTTTATCCTTGAAGGTTTGCCCATCATCGGTACTTTCAAGTCGTTGACCCTCTATTCTGTGACCAAAAATTTCATGAAAAAAAACACCGGTAGCAGTGGGCGATAATATTGCCGGCCCGGCGTATGGTTCTGCGAGTGGTGCCGATCGCATTGTTTTGAGCTCATAATAAAGAACTCTTAAATCGTTAAGCATCTCCTGATGTGAGGGCAGGTTTTTAGGGAAAAAAGAGGTATAAGATTTCTGCAAGGGAAGCAGTGTTCCTTTTTCATGCTGAATTCTGGCCAGAAATTGCATCTGACTAAAGGAAGAATTTTCAACCACAGTGCTACCTTCCGTAGAAATAAAATATTGCCGCTGAATATAATATTGAAAAGATGCTTCACACTGAAAAATAGTCGTATCTGTCCCTGATATTCCTGAGTATTCTTTTAATCTCTCAATCCATTCTTCACGTTGGAAGGTTATATCTTCCTCATCATATGGATCCTCATAATAATTTTCAATTGGTTCCCGTGAAAAGTCATCAGGACCCAAAATTTGTTTTTCATTCTCTTTCCTGTTCTTTAATGCAGTATAAGAGCTTAATGCACTTTTATAGGCTTGATCAGTAGCTCTCCAAAGTGTTTGTTTAATCGCGTCCGGTTCATTTTCAATTGGGAGAGGAAGGCTGTATATGTCTCCTTGAGAGAAAGGCGTATAATCGCCAGGAAATTCATGTGTATTATCAAAACTATAATCTCCTATCTTGACATTTACTGTGAGGATTCTTACGGTGTTTGTATTGTCTGCTACCAAACTTCCAAAAGAGGAACCGAGAGTAAACACTTTCATTTCATCAACTCTATAATCGATATAGTAGGGCGGCGTTTTTTGTTTTGAAAATTCTGTCATTTCCCGTGTTATCTCCTCTGATAACAATCTGAGAAGTGCATCCTGAGCTGCTATTGGGTAAACAGTTAAACAGACTAAAGAAAATAGAATTACTACTGCTGATATTTTATTCTGCTTTTTAATCATCCGGTACAATTTAAAATATTATTTAAGTATACTGACCGAGTTGTAACTAGCAAGTCTAACATAAATAAAAACGTATATTCCCCCCATTTGTTTATCTAGAGATGGATGAATTTCAGACAATTAAGATCTACGAAGTGTTATTATTCTATTAAAACTATTGATTAGTCATTTTTAAACACATCCATATCAGAATCATCATCCGAGAATACATATGTGTTAATTGGGTTTAAAGTAATCAGAGTTCCTGTTACATTCATTTCAAAAACCAGCCATGTATTGCCAGAGGAAGTTGAAAAGAAAGGAGCAATATATTCTGCAATTAATCCATCTTCCCTCACAATTTCAACTCGTGTTGGGGAATTATAGATACTTAACCCCCCATTTTCTGATTGATCCGAATAGTTATGAACTGAATATCGATATAGTCCATCCTTCAAACTATGCAGTGTAATTGTTTCTGGTCCATATCTCCATGCATCATTAAGATCGAGTGTTACTGAATTATCACTTGTGCTGGTATTCCAAAAACAAATATGAAACCTTCCCCCTGATATATCAGGTCCGGTGATATGCGCATCAAGATCGACTGGTTCGAAGCCCCAGGTAAGAAAAATTCTTATGCAATTTGGTTCCAACTCCGGAATCAGAGAGATATCTCCTAATTCATTCAACCCTTCATTAATTTGAATACTGTCAATAATTCGGGAAAGATACGAAGGCGGATCTATGATTATCCTGAAATTCCCGGTTGGGAAATTAGCGATTGAAAAATGACCGAATATGTCAGTTGTATCTGTCAACGGAGCATTGGAGATATCAATAAGATCCATATCTGTAGCAAATGCAATAATCACTGAATCTATTGGCATTCCAGTTGACGCATTAACGATATTTCCACTTACGGTAGCTTTTCCTTTAATGATAATATCTTCCGTAATATTATCTTTCAGGTTTAAACTGGTTCTTTTTTCAACGTATCCATCAGCGATAACACCAATATCGTAGTATCCTTCTTCAATATCTTCAAAAAGAAAAGTCCCGGCATTATCTGTATAGGTTATATGCAATACTTCATTAGCTCCCTGGTAATACAACATAATGCCTGCATTTGAAACTACCCCGCCAGTTGCGTTTATGACAGTACCATTAATATTGTATGTATCTTTATTACAGGAAGTAAATAAATTTATTAGAATAAGAAGATTGAAAATAATACTGTACGATCTCTTCATTTTATTTATCTTGAAATACCAACTCTTAGCATCCGCTAGTCACCTTAATAAATTATGTTAAACTATTTTAGCCTCTCTAGAAGCAAGCCCACAAAAATATATCATACGAAAATAGCGAACAAATATTTGACATATTTTCACCTTTTTTAAGATCATTTGTCTTTAGCATAACTACTTCAGGTTGAAATGGATCAAAGATTCATCATTTTCTTCTTCAAATAAATGAAACTGAGAGATTGTCTAAATTTTTGAGCATTCATAGTGTCTCGAATAATTCGGGACACAAAGGTTTCACCAAGTTTATGAGGTCTTTACGTGAATGTGACTGTCAAATTCAAATATAAATAGCTGATAATTTGCATAATATTATAGTTTTAGACAGTCTCTTAGTTAATTCCGAAGCGGCGTCAATTGCAACTGAATTATTTTTATGATAAAAGAGAAGTGTTCTTTTGAACATGTTGAAGAAATAGATCATTTTATTACAAGTACAACTAATTATAACAGGATAATTCAAAAATCTGTAGCTCCAATTTCAATGTTCTGACTAGTTTCTAATCAATTATTGCCATTGACATAAAGAATATTTAAACTTTTAATTTATAATCTTCTTCTTATGTTGTTGTTATACAATTTATTTAAATAGTCTAATAAATAATTGTTTAACGAATTATTCTACTAATTCCCCGTTTTTCATTGTAAGTATACTATTATAATCAAATATGTATATCCGCTAATGTACCAAATTCTGTAAATTTGAAGAAAAAAC
>CAZWIU010000025.1:0-42096 GCA_964634105.1 uncultured Bacteroidales bacterium
TAATTGATAATAAGGCTTTAACAAGATAATGTTATTTCGAACTCACGTTAAATTAGTAATAAATGCCATTAGCTGTAAATTGGTAAATAGAGTGTTTGCAACTGTTAAAAGACAAACTCCCTATGTCACAATTTATCAACAGAATTTTGCTTAGAAATTTGTTTTTCTCTTAGAGTGAGCGCAGTGAACGCGGCAATCTGACTTATTGTGAGCAAGATTGCTTCTCCCGGCAATTCTGCCGGGATCGCAATGACACCTTGCTTATACCACCTCGTGGTTCTTTTTAATGTGCTCAATCAGTTCATCCACCTGGCAGAATGCAAGGGCCGTATAGGTATCGGCAGCGCCATAGTATACAGCAATACGTCCGGTATCGGCATCATAAATATTGGCACAGGGGAATACCACATTCGGAACAAAGCCTGCAGTCTCATATTCCTTTTCGGGAGTGATCAGGTAATCGCCCAGCCGGTATTTCACCTTCCAGGGTTCATTAATATCAAGGATAACTGCGCCAAAGCTGTATACAAAACCGTTGCAGGTGGTTGACACGCCATGGTAGAAAAGAAGCCATCCTTCTGTTGTTTCAATAGGGACCGGCCCGGCGCCAATCTTAACTCCCTGCCACCAGCCCTGTCCGCCTTTTCCCATTACAAACCGATGGTTGCCCCAATAGACCAGGTCGGGACTTTCGCTCAGGTAGATGTCTCCGAAAGGCGTATGACTGCTGTCGCTCGGACGGCTTAACAGGTAATATTTCCCATTGATTTTTCTTGGAAATAATACCCCATTTCTGTTGAAAGGCATGAGCGGATTAGGCATCCGGATCCAGGTTTTAAGGTCTTTTGTTTTCCCCATCCCGATAGATGCACCACGCATATCGTCGCACCAGTTGACATAGAATGTATCGTCTATCTTCAGAAAGCGCGGATCGTATCCATAGCTGATTGGTTTTGGTTTTCCATCTTCATCGACCCATGGAATAACATTATCGTCGATTTCAAATTTCAATCCGTCTTTACTACGGCCAAAATGAATGTTTGCCCTTCCGTTTTTATGATCGGCACGGAATACGCCGATAAACTCACCATTATGAGGCAATACAGCACTGTTATATATCCTTGCTGTTGAAGGGGTGGGATTCCAACCTATCAGGGGATTTTTACTGTATCGCCACATGATACTGTTATCACCTGTTGGCCTGTCTTCCCACGGAATATTAGGCAATGCATTTCCGATTATAGTTTTGCTCATAGCTATAGATAGTCATTTAATTATTTCAACCTGCAAAGATGTAAAAAAAGTTCAAGAGAAAAAGTGTGATCTATCGGTTCATCGTTACCGTGTCTCAGTTAGTTCTTCTTACCGGATTTTAATAGTATAATGTCGATCGGTTCGATAGTAACGAGGCACCCCTTTGGCATGGTTATTAACGTTGGCTGAATCCTTTTGAAGAATAATTCGAGTTTTTCAGGATGATCAACCAGTTCGATAGTAACAGGCAATTTTTCTGTCAGCTCCCAGAACTTTGAACTGCTTATCCTGCTGCTGGAGCCATACCCCATAATACCCCGATATACTGTTGCTCCTAGCAGACCAAAGTCCCTGGCTTCGTGAACCAGGTATTCATACAGAAGTTTCGTGCCAACATGGTCGGTTGAACTGGCATATATTTTTAATACACTATGATTACTTTCTTCCATGCCTATAACAAATTAGAGGTTACATAACCAAGAAATACAGCAAGAAATCCGAGTACTATGCTTAACCCTGTGTATATTAAGATACCCAGGTACTGACCATTATGGAGCATCGTCAGGTTTTCATTGGTAAACGTTGAAAAAGTTGTGAATCCACCGCATAGCCCGACCATAAGGAACAGACGCCACTCCGAGGTAAGTAACGGGCTTTTCGTAGCAATGCCTGTCAGCAATCCGAGAATAAAGCTTCCCGATACATTCACCAGGAGTGTCCCGAAAGGGATCGATAAAAAATCTGTCAGAAGATTAATCCTGGAAACATAGAAACGGGCCACACTCCCGATAAATCCTCCCATTCCAATGATCAATACCTGTTTGAGCATATCTTATTAAGACTTTCCCTTTTTGTTTGTAGACTTATTTTTCCGGCATTCTTCCAGGTCTGCCAAAAGTTTTTGCTCTCTTCGGTGGCTTTCCTCCTGTGTGGCCTGAAGTTCTTCCATTTGCTGGTGAAGTTCTTCCTCCTGTTCACGAAGGCGGGCTGCATTCTCCTGCGACTGTTTGTATAACTCTTCTATTCTGAGTTTTGCTTCCAGGCTGATCATATTGGAAGCAACACTTTCGGCAACGAGTTCAAGCAGCCGTATTTTTTTGTCATCGATTTGTTTGAAGGAAGATACCTCGATAATGCCGACGATTTCTTCGTGGAACTTCAGGGGAACGAGTACCAGTTCGGCAACGGTAGCTTGTCCCATGCCGGAACCAATAAAGTATGATTGAGGAACATTTCTGAAGACCATTGTTTTCTTTTCCTTAAAACATGCCCCTGAAAGCCCTTCATCGGGCATCAATTTCTTATTCTCGAGCCGTTCTTTACTGTAGCCATATGAAGAAACCAGTTCGAGATAACCTGTGGTTTCACTTCCTTCGGGCTTGTGGTATAAAAGTATCCCTGCTGAATGCACTTCGAGATATTCGACAAATTTCACTGTCAATCCATGGGCCAGTGCGTTCAGGTCATCCTTATGAAGCTTGATAACATCATTAATGGTTATCACACCTTCGTTGAACCAATGATTTTCCCGCTCCTTATCAAGCAATTCCATAATTTGCTTGCTTTTCATCTCGATCTCGGCCTGCTGTTTAACAAGGTCTTCATTTTTCTGTTTCATTACCAGGTTCTGAGCCTGCATTTCCTGGTTCTTTCTAACGCTTGCTGTGAAAAGATATATGATTACAGAAATTAAACCTGCCATTAGCAGCAGGAACCAGATTTGTCCCCATACAGGCGGAATAACTTTAAACTCGGCTTCGGCTGGTTTTGGATCAATGTTCATAAAATTATCCCGAGCCCTGACCTGTATCTTATGCCATCCCCGTCGCATCGACAGAAATGTATGATTGGTTTCCTGTGTGAAATCGCTCCAGGGTTTATCATCAATCCTGTATGAATATTGTATTTCCGATGGTTTTGTATCGTTCCATTTATCGACCCCCTCCCATGCAATCGTAGCATTACCGGGATAATATACCCGTTTATCGCACTTCGTAATTTTTGTTTCCGGGGGAATTTTTTCCGGTTGAATTTTATATGAAACCAGGGGCGAATTGGAGCTGTTATATTTTCGGTTAAAGAATACCCGACGATACCAGTCAATACTCGACATGTTCACCCAGATACTGTTGTTGCTGCCTTTTTCAAGCGATCCGTTGCCCCTGCTGATTTTAAAATAATCGGGCAGCGCCAGCCGGGTCCATTGTTTACCGTCCCATCGACTGATCCCCTTGTCGGTACAAACCCATAAAGTTGAATCGTCCGAAAAAAGAAGAGAAGAGATTGAATTGCTTGCCAGACCGTTTTCCACTGTGTACTGGGTCCATTTATCATCATTGATGTAATGTATTACCCCCTGGCTTCTGGTCCCGATCCACACACCCTCAACAGGGTCCTGGACCATGCTTTCAACTTTTATCACATCGCCAAGTAATACCTGATGCAACTCTCTGACTTGTGAATTTTTATATTCAAATAAACCTTTAAAATTACCACACAGCAGGCTGTTATTTTCCGTTTCTCCGAATGCATAGGCAACCTCACAAATGCGTGTTCCATTATAAATTTCCCATGCTTTCTCTTCATCCGGAGTACCAGCTTTGGGTGAATAACGGACAATGCCCCAACCCGCATCTCCGCAATCGGCATTGGCTCCAAACCAGATTGAATTATCTTTCGATTGAAAAACACCGTTCGAGTGAAAGCCCCAGCATAGATCTGGAAATGTCTTTAGGATCCATGATCCGGAAGAATTCCAGGCAAGGGCTGCTACACCTTCATGACTTTCTGTAGCCCATAAAGTTCCGGTATTATCGCAGAATATCCTTGCAGGATCAGACAACGGAAACTCCTCATCAAGTTTTTCCCAACCCTGGAGAGATGGGTCGAAACATACTACACTCCCTTCAAAATCAATAAACCATAGTTTCCCCTCACCCGATTCACATTGAAAAAGCAGATTTTTATAGGTTGTCCAGAGAGAAGTCTGGTACTCGATCCGGATAACATCGGCCTGATGTCCTATCATCCAAAGCGAACCATCCGATGCCGGGTAAAAGATGATCCGGGTCGGAGGGATTTGTACCGCAGGTTGTTTATATTCGTACCAGACACCTTTATTCCTGGCAAAGATTCGGCTGAAACCTCCTATCCATAAAGTGCCATCGGGCATCTCGCAGATCGAAAAGTTGATATTATCACCACCAAAATCTTCACTTAAGGCATGGTTTGTCCATGAAGTTGTTTCGGGAGAATAAACATTCACGGCTCCTCCGATGGACTGGGAGATATTATAAATTTCGCCTGATTCAGATTCGTAAAGGACCGGTAGTCGTGCTAATACCATACCATCTGCTTCCGAATAGAGTGTATAATTTCCGGGACTTTGCAGATTGAAATTCCTGTCATCTAACCGTAATGTTCTTCCATCTTCGAGTGCGAGCCAGAAATTTCCCGAGTGGTCCTCAAGCATGTCAAAAACAATAAACGATTCCAATCCGGTATATATATCTGTGAGGTCTATGATCTCAACATCCTGAAATGATTTTTTAATTTCGCTGATTTGCTTTACGGTTGTATATAATGTTTTCTTTTCTCCTTTTATACGAAGAAGCCCTGCATACAGTCCTATCCATATTTCACCGTTCCTTGTTTCCTTAATATTGAGTATTTCCCATTCATTTCCCAGAATTCCTGTTTTAGGAAAGAGCAAATCTGTTATCCATTTTCCTTTATAAAAATGACAAACACCAGCCGGGGAAACAGCATATACCCTTCTTGAACCCGTGTAGCGGATACCATACACCGGTGCTTTTAATACTTCGTATTCCTCGAAATATTGCTGCCAATGCAAACCATCATAATGAAATACCCCCTTAGCTGTTCCGAACCAAAGTGAATGGTCTTCCCCCTCAGTGATACAACGTATGCCCTTATCCCCTAGCTCAGAATATAGTTTCCAACGCCAGTTTTCAAATAAAGGATTTGACCCGACAGGATCATAATGAACCGAACCTCTCAGAGGAAGTACAATCATACTTAAAAAAACAATGTTTTTAAAGTATCTTAACTTCACAGATTGCTGGATTTTGTTACAACGACCGGCCATTTAAATTACCTCCTGAGGTTTGGAAAAATAGTTGTTAGAATATATCCTGTTGAAATATACAGGATATGTTAAGATAATAAAAAATAATAATTAATACGAACAATTATCAGCACACTGAGTTCTGATTGTATAAAAACCCGGTTCTAAATTGCATAAATATGCTAAGGTGGAAGCAATATCAATACTTATTGTTTCCGGGTGAGTTTACCCAATAAATCATATACTATTCCAATAACATCTGCCTTAAAGGGACGGATTATAACCGATTTCTGATCAGAAGCAACCATGGTTCAGCCTGTTAGAAAGTTCTGATAAAAGGACAAGCCATGACCTGAAAAGTTGCTTCGCAGGGGAAGTTTCTTATTATCCTGTATGCGTTTACCTCATCTCCTTGCTTCAAGCAGATAATCGTTCTTGACAAGGTACCGGATGGTATCGAGAATGGTCTCTTTAACATTGTATTCGGGTTTCCATCCGAGAGATGATATTTTCGAGATATCGAGATGAACGAAAGGAGTGTCGCCCTTCCATCCTCGAGCTCCTCCCGTAAATGAATACCTGACACGCTTCAGTTTCAATTCATCACAAAGAAGATCAGCCAGATCTTTCACATTGATCCACTCTTTATTGCCAAGGTTGAAGATATTTGTTTTTGATTCGGAGTTTGAAATGGCCAGTAGTATGGCTGTTATCCCATCACTTACATGGAGGTATGATTTTCGTTGGGTGCCATCGCCAAGAATCTCAAGTTGGGAGGGATTTTGTTTTAGTTTCTTCAAGAAATCGAAAATTACCCCGTGGGAATAACGTGGCCCCATAAAAGATACAAATCGAAAGATCCAGCACTTCATATTAAAGTATTCGCAATATGCCTGTATCATTCCTTCGGCAGCATATTTCGATGCACCGTATAATGAAGTCTGAACGGGAGCAATATCTTCCGGCGTAGGAATCATAGCCGGTTCGCCATACACTGTTGCAGAACTGGCAAAGGCTATCTTTCTGATCCCATTTTCATGCATTGCTTCAAGCACGTTATGAGTCCCAAGGATATTCTGTTCAAGATCGATGTGTGTATTTTTCATTCCGCCCCGGACATCGGCGTTGGCCTGAAAATGAAATACCATATCGCATCCTTTCATAGCCTCAACCAGGTCAGGCTTAAAAAGCACATCTTTCTGATAAAGCGTATAGCGCGGATTGTTTAAATTATGTTCAACGAATTGATGCTGCCCGGTCGAAAAATTATCATACACAACCACTTCGTTATTCATACTCAGTAAGCGATCGGCTAGGTTGCTTCCAATAAATCCGGCTCCTCCGGTGATAAATGCTTTCATAGTATATGTTTGGTTGTAGAGTTTTTTGTTGTAGAGTTTTTTGGTTGTAGAGTTTTTGGTTGTAAAGTTTTTTGGTTGTAGAGTTTTTGGTTGTAAAGTTTTTGGTTCTAAAGTTTTTGGTTCTAAAGTTTTTGGTTGTAGAGTTTTAGGTTGTAGAGTTTTTTGGTTGTAGAGTTTTTTGGTTGTAGAGTTTTTTGGTTGTAGAGTTTTTGATTGTAGAGTTTTGTGGGCTGTGAAGTCAGCCAATCAACGCAACGACTCATCAACTCAACGGCTCATCAACTCATCAACTCATATAGTTATTATTGCTTTACCCGTTTATCGTAGGCAGAGCCCATAGAATAGCTTTCTCCTTTGATACGGCGGTTTATCTCCTGTTTAATTACATGAAAAATGATTGTATGGATATCTTCGGTGATTTCCATATCGTTTACAGGAGCATGGATTACAACCTCTGCGCTTTTTGCCAGTCGCCCTCCTTTATACCCGACCAGGCCAATTGTAACAGCTCCGTTTTCCCTCGCCCATTGTATAGCTTTGACAACATTTTCGGAGTTTCCGCTCCCTGAAATGCCGATCACAATATCACCTGGCATCAGGTATGTTTTCAATTGTTCAACAAAAACCTCATCGTACGAAAGATCATTGGTAATGGCGGTAGTTCCTGCAATGTTATCGTTCAGGCAATGGGTTTTAAAACGTTTGTCCATACCATACGATATTCCTTTCAGAAAATCGCCTGCAATATGCGATGCATTTGCAGCGCTGCCCCCATTCCCGAAAATGTACATTGTTTTTCTTTCCTCACGGCATTTCAATAAGATCTCAACCACCCTCTGAATTTCGTCGAGGTCAATGTTGTCGAGAGTCTCCTTCAGTCTGGCAAAGTATGCCGAATACGGATTAATGATATTCATCAGCAAAGTATATTATTTTAGAACCATCGCGTTCGAATTTAAAATCGAATGTTCTGAAATTATGAAGTGTCTGTTTTAGTTTTTCCTGTTTCTCTTTTTCGCAATAGAAAAGCATAAACCCTCCTCCCCCGGCGCCCAGCAGCTTGCCTCCCGAAGCGCCGCTGTTCATCCCTGCGGCATATATCTCTTCGATTTCCGGATTGGTTATTTTGGAAGCAAGCTTCTGTTTCAAAATCCAGTTCTCATGAAGAATCTTTCCAACATCGTCCAGGTTTTCGGTATATAAAACATCGCGCAGGTCGAAAACCAGGTTGACCATCTGTTTCAGAATTAAAAATTTATCTTCCTGCGAAGCATTTTTCTTTTGTTCCGAAAGAATATCAGAGGCTTTCCGCTGGTTACCCACAAAAAACATGATGAGATTTTCTTCGAGAGAGTCATACACCGATTTCTTAATATGGAGTGGTTCCACCTTAACACTTCCATCCTGATTAAAATAGATGATATTAAGTCCACCGAATGCAGCAGCATACTGATCCTGTTTCCCGATAGGTTCCTTCACAAGATCAATTTCTATTTCACAGGCCTCCCTGGCCAGATCGTCGTGCGTAACGAACTTCCGGTTGATGGCATACAGGTTGTGCAGAAGCCCGACTGTAAATGAAGAAGAGGATCCCATTCCTGTTCCGGAAGGAATATCAGCAATAGAACTTATTTCGATACCTCCTGTGATACCCGTTTTTCGTAAGGCTTCCCGAAGTAGGGGATGTTTTAATTCCTCGATATTCCCGACCGTTTCGGTACGTGAATACTTAACCTGTATCTGATCTTTATAAAAATATCGATGCGATGAAATATACATGTACTTATCGATAGAAGTACTAAGGACTGCGCCCTGTGAACGGGAGTAAAAAGTTTCCATATCGGAACCTCCCCCGACAAAACTTATGCGAAAGGGTGTACGGGAAATAATCATTACGAGGCTGAATTTACTATACGATCTGCAAACTTACGTTCTTTTTCAATAAGGAGGTATTCATCGTTCATTCTTTCGTTATACAATCTCTCTATTTCCTCCGGCTGCTTGCCCCTCCACCTGTAATATTGTTCAATCCTCGCCCGATGATCCTGCGGTGATATGTTAATAAATATCCTGTCGTGCGCTATATCGCGCAACGCCTTACTGCTTAATGCCACCACTCCTTCAATAATCACCACATTGTGCCCGTCGAACCGATATACTATTTTTTGTGCTTTCCGGTCGGGATGATTGACATAGGTTTCCGTTTGATATTCAATACCAGCGAGTATTTGTTTTATATCGGTTTCAATTTTCGGCAACTGAAAACGATCGTATACGTTGCTGCATCCCCCTCGCTGATCTTCCGGGAGTATCCAGTTATCGAGGTTGATTTTAAGAACACGTTTATGTTGCTGTTCAAACTTCATCTTCAGATATGAAGCCAGCGTACTCTTACCCGAGCGCGCTTTACCACCAATCAGAACAATAAACGGAACCTCATTCCGGGGAATGTTCATCTTCTCGAAAACAGGCAGGTAAGGATCATCGATAATAAAACTAACAGCTTCCAGCAGGTTTGTAAAAAAGAAATCGGCTTCATGGTTAGTCTTTCGCATGCCGTATCCCGTCATGACACCTACCGTAACACACCCTGCATTTATGCCGGCTTCAACATCTCGCTCATTGTCACCTATCATGAATGAGGTTGAGAGGTCGAGATTGAAATCACGGGCAGCTTCGAGGAACATGCCCGGTTTTGGCTTACGGCACTGACAATCGATTTTATATTCGGCACGCTCTTCGGGGAATCCCTTATCGGGATGATGCGGGCAAAAATAGATTGCATCGAGCTTGGCCCTCTCTTTCCCGAGATCGGTCTCCAGCTTATTATGAATGGCCTTCAATTCAGCAAGCGTGCATAGATTGCGGGCAATAACCGATTGGTTCGTAACGACGATGGCTTTATATTCCGAATGATTTATTTTCCGTACCGCAGATGGAGTAAAGTTGTAGAGCCGCATGTCCTCGGGCTTGCTTATAAAACTTATTTCCTCATTCAATACCCCGTCGCGGTCGAGAAAGATAGCTTTTTGTTTAACAGCATATGAAGAGCGGGCAATTTTACCACTACGATAGTCTTTGTTAACTTCCTCAAGACGTTCAGGCGTACCCATATCCTTAAGATATTCGGCCGTGTTATAGCCATACATTTCCATCTTCTTACATATCAAGGGGAAAATATCACGACCGAAATCTGCTTTCACCCCCCTTTCAATATATTGAAGCACTTCCGGCGATACGATATAGATACCCGCATTAACGAGGTTTGGTAGATAGCTTGTGCCGGTATGTGGTTTCGGATGAAATTGAAGGATCCGGCTATTCTCATCCGTCTCGACGATATCACTGTCGAAGGGATGATCGTTCGGATGCACAGCCAGCGTGCATTTGCTTCCCTTCTTATAATGAAACCGGATAAGCCTTCCGATGTCCATATTCATCATCACATCGCCATACACCACAAGAAAATCGTCGGTAAGCTGGTTCTCAATTTCTTTGATTCCTCCTGTTGTACCCAGCGGCTGAGGTTCTTCAAAATAGCTGATATGAACCCCATATTTCGAACCATTTCCCAGCAGTTCAATAATCTGATCTTTCAGATAGTTGACCAGTATAACGATTTCGGTAATGCCATACTGCTTAAGCAGGACTACCTGATGTACCAGCAATGGCTGATCGCCGATCATCAACAACGGTTTGGGGACATCGCCGGTGAGCTTGCCCATACGCGTACCCTTACCTCCTGCCAGAATTACCGCTTTCACCTGAATAATATAAATTATTTAGCAAAGAAAACAGAAAAAATCGGATGAAACACAATAGAAAATCATCCCATCTTTACCATTATCTCATTTTGATTTCCCAGCATTTCAAAAGGAATATAGTTGCCATCGATCGATTCTCCGTTTACGGTAAGTTGTACAATTCCCTTTTCAACATTCCTGCTGTTATCAACATTAATAGTAAGCCATTTATTCCTGAATCTACGCTTTACTTTAAATGATGGCCATCTGGAAGGAATGCAGGGGTCGATTGTAATTCCGTTATATTCGGGCCGGATGCCCAGGATATATTGCCCTGCCGCATAGTATGACCAGGTTGCAGCGCCTGTTAACCAGGGCAAGCGTGATGCCCCATAACGCGAACTGTATTTACTATGGGTAGATTGAGAATACACATAAGGTTCAATCTCCCGAATCTCTGCCTTATCGTTATAGGTGCCGGGTAAATAAGCAAGGTAATATTCAAAAGCCCGGTTGCCGTTATTGTTCAATGCCTCTGCTATGACTGCCCATCCCTGTGTATGACAGAAGACCGAACCGTTCTCTTTCATCCCTTTATTAAACAAGGGAGCTTTTATTACACTTAAATCAGCCTTCTCATACGGTGGATCACAGATCATAAGGCCATAGGTTGTGAACAGGCGCTCGTAAATCACATCCAGCAATTCTTTCCTGCGTTTTACATCGGTATGTCCGCTGATCACAGCCCATGTCTGAGGGTTGAGCCACAACGAACCCTCCTCATCCTCTTTTGAACCATACTTTAATCCGTCGTGGCGATAAGCCCGAAGATACCACTGCCCGTCCCAGGTATGTTTTTCAATACTTGAATCGAGGGGGAATAATTTTGATTCAGCCCATTTAACTTCGGCCGGTCTACCAAGCAGCTTACAGATTTCGATATATGTTATTAGTGCAAATCGCAGTTGAAAAGCAACGAAAACAGATTCACCCTGATGTCCAAGCACCAGGCAGTCGTTCCAGTCGGCCGCGAGCCCGCAGGGTAATCCATGCGCCCCTGAACGGTTCAGATTAAATTCGATCGCCCTGCGAAGGTGATTAAGAACAGTATCTTCACCAGAATCAGAATAGGGAATTATTTTACTATAAAAACTTATATCCCCCGTCTCCTTAACATAGGCCGGAACAGTATTGAAGAGCCACAGGCAATCGTCGGAACGGTATTCCGTTTCTTCCGGTGCTTTCATCTTTCCGGGCTCATGGGCAAATGGTTTTACAACAGGCATTGCGCCGCCGGTTGATACCTGGCCTGATAACATCAGTTCGAGCCGTTTCCCGGCTTCTTCCGGAATAATGTGGAGTACCCCGAGTATGTCCTGTACTGTATCGCGAAACCCCAGTCCATCGCGTTCGCCTGCATATACAAGACTTGCAGCCCTCGACCACGAGTAAGTCATCAGACAGTTATAAGGGTTCCACATATTGAACATGCTGTTAAAAGCAGCGTGAGGAGTTTCTGCATGAAAGCTGTCAAGGCGGGAGTGCCAGTAGTTATGAAGTTCATTAAAACGTTTTTCGACCAGGCAGATATCAGCAGCTTCGGAAACTGCCGACTTTCCTTCCACACCGGCCTTACCAATTCCCATCACAACAACAAATTGTTTTGTTTCGCCGGGTTCAAGATCGATATCAAGCTGCAGGACCCCACATCCATTATCGGCCGATGCAAGCGAATTAGTGCATTTACCGGCAACAACAGCCTGGGGTTTTGAATAGTCGCCATAGTTGCCAAGGAATTTCTTCCGGTCGGTATCGAAGCCCGATATGGTTGCTCCGGCAACTCCCAGAAAAGTATGCCTGGCCTGGCCTCCCTCCTCAAAATTATCGGGTTGGGGAGGAAGGTAAATGTTCGTGCCATGGTCAATAATACCATCTATCACATTCATGGTAAGGATATACTGTGTATACTGCAGATTGATCGTATCCATCCACAGATGCCAGTTCGAAGCATATTCCACAAACGTGAACAGCCTTAATTTCCGGCTTTTTTTGCCCGTATTGGCAATTTTACACCACCAGTACTCGAATTCCTTCTGCAGGGGGATAAAGTAATTTGTTTCGGTATGGATATCGGAATAGTCGGAGCTGATAATAGTGTAGGCACTTCCGTGACGGCATTCGGCCCTGTAGCTATCGAGTGGCTTCCCCACAGGTTGCCACGATGCTGACCAGAAATCTCTCGATTCTTTATCGTGCAGATAGATGTATCTTCCCGGTTGATCCATGGGTATGGTATTGGTCCGGAAACGAATAAACCTGCCTTGTGCTGCCGATTTATAAAAACTATAGCCGCCCGCATTATTCGTGATAATTGCACCATAGGTTGTGGAACCAAGGTAATTACTCCATGAGCAGGGAGTGTTAGGATGGTCGATTATATATTCTTTACTTGTGTCATCAAAATGTCCGTACTGCATATTGTAATATTTAAATTTAAAAATAAAGCAGGCTTGGATAAAATCAAACCTGCTTTAATGAACGATAGTTAATATCTCAAACAGACTGGCTTTTCCGTCTTTCCTCCAGGTCCTCCTTAACCTTCTTCATCTTGGTTTCATCCAATTTATAGAAGAAGATCAGAATAAATAAAGCGGCCAATCCGGCAACAATAGGGATAATGCTCATCATAGCCTTTAATCCAAAGAGCGTTCTGATATTTTGTTCTATGTTTGCTACAAAACCGGTGCTGGCCAGAATAAAAGCTGCAATCATACTACCGAATGCCCATCCCAGTTTATTTGACATAATTGAGGCAGAAAAAACCAGCCCTGTAGCCCGGCGTCCTGTCTTCCATTCCGAATAGTCGGCTGTATCGGCATACATTACCCAGAGCAATGCTGAGATCGGGCCTCCCATTATTGAACCAAAAGCCTGGAATAAAAGTATTAGGAAAATATTATGAGGTTTGAAGAAGATAAAAGAGCCTGTGCAAATTATGGCACCTATAAGCAAGATAATTGCACCTCTTCTCAGTCCAAAGGTTTTCGAAAACCAGGGTATCAATAAGACCCCGATCAATGAAAGAGTTTGCCCGACCGTATTGAATACTGAAGTCAGTCCCTCGAATCCAAAGGTTTCGTTGGGATCGAGCAAGATCAGTTTTTCTTTTCCAAATAAACCATAAATCGGATTAACAATATACTCACGTAAGAAATTAAGAATGCCTGTCAACCAAGGTACGGCCTGCTCGCCGATATAATATTTAAAATAATGAGTTGTTACATTCAGACGAATACAGTTGAAAAGAATGAAAAGGATAGTAATCGAAAATAACATTAGCCAGGGAACATTACGGACAATATCCTTAAGGTCGTTTTTAATATTGGTTTTTTCCTTGGCAATAGGCTTAATTCTTTCTTTAGTAGATAAAAAAGTAATCAGGAAAAACAGTATAGCTGCAGCTGCATATATCATCATGGTGGTGTGCCAACCCGATTGAGCAATTTCGATCTCAGTATTTCCCTTTCCAAACATCTTAGCAAAAGGAAGAGCTGTTGCCGATACAATAATCCCGGCCAGGTATGCACCGACAAATTTAAATGATGAAGCGCTTGTACGTTCAACCGGGTCACCACTGATAACTCCCAATAGTGATGTATATGGAATATTCACAGTAGAGTATAAAAACATAAATAAAAGGAAAGTAACATACGCATAAATGATTTTACCTGTACCTCCGAAGCTGGGAACAGTAAAGGCAGCAACAGCAGCCAACGCTAAAGGCACAGCACCAAAAAGTATATATGGACGAAACTTACCCCAACGTGTATTAGTTCGGTCGGCAGTCATTCCAATTACAACATCAAAAAAAGCATCCAACACCCTTGAAACAAAGAACATCACCCCGGCAACAGAGGCTGTCAATCCAAAGACGTCTGTATAAAAATAAAGCAGATAAACCATGATGGTCTGCCAGAATAAAACAGACCCCAGATCGCCAAAACCATATCCTATCTTTTCCCGCAGAGCAAGTTTCTGAGTAGAGTTATTCATTGTATTTACAAATTTGTGAGGTTAATACGAAAACGCGGTGAATATAATCATTTTGTTAATATCTCGTTTTAATGAAGGTAAGAATGCTCCAAAAAACCAATGAAAAAACTTGGATAAAACATTTTAAAATTATCTTTGTTCCTTCAAAAAGTAGGACAGTTGAACTATAGGCAGGAAATAAGTTTTATTATCTCAAACAGTCTTTCATGGATTCGAAAATAGTATTTGGTATCAACATGAGTCATGATACCGCCTGTGCAGCGGTTATCGACGGGGAAGTAAAAGTAGCAATTGAGGAAGAAAGGTTAAACGGTGTTAAGCATTGCGATGGACGATCGCCATACGGCAGGATAATTCCATTCCTGTCTATCCGGTACTGCTGTGATTACCTGGGCATTAAACCGAACGAGGTTGATTATTGGATTGTCAATGCTGTTTATGTTTCAGCAATCGATGTGTTGCGATACCAGTTAATTGGTATACCGGAAGAAAAAGTAATTAATGTTGAGCGCCCCGGGCATCACCTGGCACATGCCTACTCATCGTTCATACCAAGTCCGTTTGAAGAAGCTGCCATTCTATCGCTCGATGTAAACGGAGGTTTACACAATAACAATTCCCAGAAGGAGAACTATTCAATCTATCATGGCAAAGGCATAGAAATTCAACCTGTATTTTTAAATTACCTTGACAATGGTGAGATCAGCGTACCGGAACTATATACTATTTACTCCACCATTCTGCAGTTAAGCCCTGACCCTAAGGGTGATTATGGCAGGGACGACTCTATGCGAAGCGGCGGAAAACTCATGGGGTATGCAGCCCACTATTTTAATGAAGAACTGCGAAGAAAAAACGGAGGGTTAAGTAGTATCTTCAAAAACTCGGACTCGAGGTTTAAAGTTGAAGTGCCGGACATTATTGAAGAGAAAGATCATCGCTATTCGGTCAAGATGTCTAAACTGATCAGCTATCTTCGCAAAAGAGGGAAAGTATTTGATACAGATCTCAACATTCCGTTCGAGAAAATGATGGGGTGGGACTTAAAGGACCATGTCCGCTGGAACTACAGAAAGACCGACCTGCGTGATTTTGAAAATGTCAAATTCGCCTACGAAGGCCAGTTGATACTTGAAGAATATATTCTAAAAATGGCCAGGCTGGCACACGAACTTACCGGCAGTACTAACCTATGTGTGGCAGGAGGCTCAATGCTTAATGTTGTTGCTTGTAACCGTATATTAAAAGAGACCCCCTTTAAAAAACTATTCGTTCAGCCGGCAGCCAACGATGCAGGAAATGCTATCGGCGCTGCCTTCTGGGGATATTATAAAATAGTTGGAGGGAAAAACAGGGTGTATACGAAAAAGGTATATAATACCTGTCTGGGCAGGCAATTTTTGGTAGGCCATGTAGAACAGGCAATATACGAAAAGAAGTGGGGACTCCCTTTTACTGCAAAAAGACTTGATAATGAAGCCGATCAGATTGACGAACTGATCAAGTACCTCAAAGATGATGAAGTTGTGTGCCTGTACAAGGGCCGTTCGGAATTTGGGCCAAGAGCCTTGGGAAGCAGGAGTTTTTTGGCTTCTCCGAGGAAAAAAGAAATGCTCGATTACATGAACGAGATCAAAGGGCGAGAATGGTACAGACCGGTAGCCCCGATTGTATTAAAAGAAGTATTACACGAATATTTCGATGCTCCTTTTGATGACTCACCCTATATGACCATAAATGCACACTGTTTGGAGAAGACTAAAGAGCTTTGTCCGGCAATTTGTCATGTCGATGGATCAGCAAGGGTTCAGACTGTATCTGAAGAGTATTATCCTTTCCTGACAAAACTATTGCGCCGATATGCAGAAGTTACAGGTCAGCCGCCTATCCTGATCAATACATCATTCAACATCCGCAAGCCGATTGTTGAAATTCCGGAACAGGCAATCAGTACATTTCTTGAAACAAACTATATGACAAAGGCTCTTCTGATTGAAAATTACCTGCTTGAATTACCGGAGGATCCTGACGTGGAGAAAAGGTAAAGGTTTCTACCAGTCTTCAATGATTCCCATCCCCTGCCTGACTATTTCAGGAGGCTCAACGGTACAATCAATGACCGTGGAAGGGACATTGTTCCCATAACCCCCGTCGATGACCAGGTCAACGAGTTGTCCCATATTTTCGTGGATCACCTCCGGGTCGGTAGTATAATCAATAACTTTATCATAATCATGAATGGATGTCGTGAGGATAGGATTTCCAAGCTCACGAACAATTTCGATGGGTATCTTATTATCCGGAATCCTGATCCCGACTGTTTTCTTCTTGTTCTTAAATATGGCTGGAATATTACTGCTGGCAGGAAGAATAAATGTAAAAGGCCCCGGAAGATATCTTTTCATCAGTTTAAATGTACTGTTCCCGATATGGCGGGTATAGTATGAAAGATGACTAAGATCGTGGCAAATGAATGAGAAGTTCGCTTTTTCGATCCGAATGCCCTTGATACGGGCAATGCGCTCTACAGCTTTTGATCTGGTGATATCACAACCCAGACCATAAACTGTATCGGTGGGATAAATAATAATGCCACCTTCGCGCAACACATCAACCACCTGCTGGATTTGCCGCGGGTTGGGATTATCGCGATGAATCTGAACCAGCATGCGCGAGAGCGTTAATAGTATTCATATTCGTATTTCGATAAGAGTTCAAATTTGGTTGCAGGATAATAGGTGTGTTCAGTAAGGCATACACCCTGTGCATTATAAGTATAGGTCTTCACATTGAACTCTTCATCGGCATTCCTCCGCCATTGATATTCTGTAAGGTTACCGGCACTATCAAAGGTGTAAATTTTTTTAAGATATTTGGCTTTTGCCAGCGTTTCTTCGGACACTTTGACTAACCGGCCTTTTGCATCATATTCCTGGGTAATTTTATAGTATAGTTTGCCTGCCTGCATTTTGGCCTCTTCAGTGAGCTGTTTTGCAGCATTATACTTGTATGTTTTCTTTTCAGTTTCACGTTTATCAACACTATAATGTGTTTCTTCGATAAGGTTACCGGAGGCATCGTAAATCATTTTAATGGTTGAAGTTAATGTGGTGCCTCCCGTATAAATCGCGACGTTAGCGGTTGTTCCAGAATATTCATAGACTAATTTCCTGTTAACCTTGTTATTCACAGTATAAGTTACATTTAACAGCTTGCCGGAGGCCGAATAGATATATTCATTCCTGAAGTTCTCAGTACCATTAAATCCGGCTTCCAGAAGAATATTATTCTTATCATCAAAGTTTGTAGTCTTCTTATATTTGCTGCCCGAACCTTCCCTTTCAAACAGGATCCTGTTTCCACGATCATCATATTCATACTTTTCCCATCCTATCACCTGTCCTTTACTATCGATGTAATTTACCCGCACGATCTCACCTTTACCGGAATATTCAATTACAGTGCTTTTAACACCTGTTTTAGCAACAGTTCCGTTGGTATATTTGAAATCAATCTGCGATTTTGATTTAATATGATTTTTAGATGCAATTAGTACTTCCTGCTCTTCAAGCGTTTGGGGAAAAGAAGGGAGAATCAACACAGATGAAAAAATGAGCAGAGAACCTATGTATTTCATCGGTAAGTTTGAATTTATTTAAGTTAGTCACAAAATTTATACCCTAAAATTAGCCATCTTTTTAATATCAGGAAAATACTTATCACAAGCGCCGTAAATTATTCCTCCGGCGAACGTTCTCTTCTTTTCAGGTCATCCAGGTAGTTGTCCTCCTCATTTTCGTTACCCTCCCTGCCGGCACTATCCTGTTCATATCGCCAATGCCCGAAATTCGGTTGGGGACCGTATTGCCGATAAAAAAAAGCAAATATTATTCCGGCTGCCAGACCGGTGAGATGTGCTTCCCACGATACAGTTTCTACCATGGGGAATATTCCCCATACCATGCTACCATATAGAAAAACCACCAACAGACTGATAGCTAACAGGTGAGTATTCTTCCGGATAATGCCGCTGACAAATAAGAAAGATCCCAGCCCGTATACAATTCCGCTGGAACCTATATGATAAGAATGCCGGCCAAAAAACCAAAGCCAGAAGCCATGCACAAAAAATACCAGGAAGAATACTTTCAAGGCGATCTCACGATAAAAATAAAATAAGGTTAACGTAAGCACAAATAACGGTATACTGTTGTTAACGAGGTGTTGCCAGCTTCCGTGAATAAGCGGGGCAAAAAAAATACCTCGCAACCCTTTTGGGTTCAATGGGTAGATTCCATATTCGGAGAAGTCAGCACGAAATAAAACCTCTGCGCCTTTTACAAGGTAAAGAACTAAGGTAATAATTAATGCATACCACAAAGCGTAGATAAATTTCTGCTTTTCAATTGTATGTTCGTCCAATAGAAGAAGTCTTTCTCAAATATAGGTTAAAAATATGAACCCTGTTTCAGGTTTCGGTTGTATGCCAGGTGAATGAGTATTAAATGAGTGGGAGAATGGAATAATGCCTGCCTACCGAAATTACGATTCATCGAAATGAAGGCAGGGAAAAATGGAAGATCGGAGAATTAATGCATTATCTGGGATCTGCTGTTCTGCTCATTCTTTTAAAAGGTTAAAAAAAACCCCGGTAAAATGAATTCCGGGGTATGTTATAACAAATTTGTCTGTTATTTATTTGGTCGGAGTTGTCTAACCTGTGCTCCGGCCGCCCATATTTCCGATTCCCTCAACTCTTTCAACTCTTTTTCAAGTTTGGATTTATAATCGGGAGTTCCGGTCGATTCGAGGACACGTTTACATTCGCGGCCATCTTTAACACGTTCATACAGATCCTTAAATACAGGTAATACTGCTTCCGCAAATTTCGGCCTCCAGTCGAGGGCACCGCGTTGCGCGGTAGCGCTGCAATTTGCATACATCCAGTCCATTCCGTTCTCATCAACCAGACGGATGAGGCTCTGTGTTAGTTCTTCGACAGTTTCATTAAACGCTTCGCTCGGACTATGACCGTTATCACGAAGAACTTTGTACTGAGCATCCATGATACCGGCAAGGGCTCCCATCAGCACACCTCTTTCACCGGTAAGGTCTGAATATACTTCCTTTTCAAACGTGGTCGGGAAAAGATATCCCGAACCAATAGCTATTCCGAGCGCAATTATACGTTCTGTAGCACGACCGGTATAATCCTGGAAAACGGCATAGCTTGAATTAATTCCTGCACCTGCAAGAAAATTACGACGGACACTGGTCCCTGATCCTTTTGGGGCGCAGAGGATTACGTCAACATTTTTTGGGGGCACGACACCGGTTTGTTCTTTATAGGTAATAGAAAATCCGTGCGAAAAGTAAAGTGCATCACCCTCATTCAGACAATTTTTCAGGACAGGCCATACGGCGCGCTGAGCTGCATCAGAAACCAGGTATTGAATAATAGTGGCCTTTTTGGCTGCCTCTTCAATTGAAAAAAGGGTTTTACCCGGAACCCAGCCGTCGGCTATAGCGCGATCCCAATCGGCTTTAAAGTCGGGTGACTGTCCAATAATAACATTGATGCCATTGTCTTTCATATTTAGTGACTGGGCAGGTCCCTGAACACCATAACCAATGACAGCGATTGTCTCGTTTTTTAAAACTTCTTGTGCTTTCGACAGAGGAAATTCATTCCGTGTTACAACGGTTTCTTCAACTCCTCCAAAATTAATTTTTGCCATGATAATAGATTATTAGTATATATTATTAATTATTGTTGTTCAATAGTCCCATTTGCTTCCACTTCTTGTAAATGAAGTGAAAGAAGTTCCTCATTCAGCTTGGTGACCGCCACCCTACCGGAACGGTTGAATTGTTTTACCCCGTATTTTTCGAGCTGATCGAAAAGTTCCTGGGTTTCTTCTTTGTAACCTGTTTTCTCGATAACAGTATATTCGGGCATCACTTCAAGAATTCTGGCATTATATTGCCGGATTGTCTGCTCAAGGGTATTACTCTTTAGGAGTTCAGAAGTAAGCACCTTATAGAGTGCGATTTCCTGGAACACAATTTCGCTGTCGAGGTAATAGAATGCTTTAATAACTTCTACCTGTTTTTCGATCTGCCTCACCACCTTTTCCACTTTTTCACGTGTTTCGTAAACTACGATGGTAAATTTATGAATACCCCTGATAGCAGACTGCGATACCGTCAGCGACTCAATGTTTACGTGCCGGCGTGTAAAGATAATTGTAATCCTGTTTAAAAGACCAATATGGTTTTCGGAGTATGCGGTTATTGTATAAGTCTCTTTCATTGCTTTACAATTTTTAACATTATTTTTTAGGTTCCAGGAGAACATCCGAAACCGAAGCTCCGGTGGGTACCATCGGGAAAACATTGTCTTCTTTTTCTATGGAAACTTCGAGCAGAAACGCTCCCCGGTGATTCAGCATTTCATCGATAGCAGCATCAAGTTCCGGGCGATGAAGAACTTTTCGCCCTTTTATGCCAAAGCCTTCAGCGACTTTGATAAAATCAGGATTCATCAGGTAAGTTTCCGAATAGCGGCTATCAAAGAAGAGTTGTTGCCATTGCCGAACCATACCGAGATATTTATTATTCAGAAGGACGATCTTAACAGCTGCCTGGGTCTGGTTGATAGTTCCAAGTTCCTGGATAGTCATTTGAATACCTCCATCGCCAACATAGAGGATAACCTCTTTGTCGGGAGCACCAATCTTGGCACCATGGGCAGCCGGAAGGCCAAAACCCATAGTTCCCAACCCTCCTGAGGTCACGAAACTGCGCAGACCATTCGTCTTTGCATATCGTGAAGCGAACATCTGTTGTTGCCCGACATCGGTTACCACAATTGCCTCTCCTTTTGTTTTCTGGTTAATGCGATTGATCACTTCACCCATGGTCAATCCTTCTTTCTCAGGGTAAAAGTCCTTTTGTATTACTTTTTCATATTCAATCTTATCAAGTTCTTTAAACTCGTTAACCCAGGCTTTATGATCTTTTTTAGTAACCAATTCTGTCAACAGGGGCAATGTATCCTTTACGTCGCCAATAACTTCGATATCAACAGTAACATTCTTGTTTATTTCCGACGGATCGATTTCCATATGTATCTTCTTTGCCTGTTTGGCGAAAGAATTCAGGTTACCCGTTACCCTGTCGTCGAAGCGCATGCCGATGGCAATCATAAGATCACATTGATTACACATAATATTCGTTGAATAGTTGCCATGCATACCGAGCATTCCCACATTCAACGGATGATCCAATGGAAGTGCTGATTTACCCAGGATTGTCCAGGCAGAAGGGATACCCGTTTTTTCAACGAAAGTACAAAATTCCTTTTCGGCATTACCCAGGATAACCCCCTGCCCAAAAAGGATGTACGGCTTCCTGGCAGAATTAATAAGCTCTGCGGCCTTTTTAATCTCCTCCCTGTTAATTTTTGGTTTAGGAATATAACTTCTGAGATTAATACATTTATTGTACTTAAACTCGACCTCCCCAAACTGAGCATCTTTGGCAATGTCTATCACAACCGGACCGGGGCGGCCTGTACGTGCAATGTAGAATGCCTGTGCCAGAGTCCATGGTATTTCCTCCGATTTTGTAACGAGGTAATTCCATTTGGTAACCGGCATTGATATACCTACCACATCTGTTTCCTGGAAAGCATCGGACCCAAGCAGATGAGAGACGACCTGACCGGTTATGCAGACAAGTGGTGTTGAATCGATCATAGCATCGGCAATGCCGGTAATCAGGTTGGTTGCCCCGGGACCTGATGTAGCCATACACACTCCCACTTTCCCCGATACTCTTGCATATCCCTGGGCAGCATGAACAGCGCCTTGTTCATGTCGTGTAAGAATATGTTTAATACGATCGTGATAATCCATCATGGAGTCATAGATGGGCATAATAGCGCCACCGGGATAACCGAAGATAAATTCAACTCCTTCTTCGATCAATGACAGCATTACTGCATGTGATCCGGTTACTTTTTTTGACATTGCTGGTTCTTTTGAAAGTTTAACTTATATTTCACGTATTGCACCCCTGTCGGCCGATGTAACCATGCTGGCATAAATACGGAGTGCGTTGGATATTTTTCTTTCCCGTGTCCGGGGAGAAAATGCTTTAGTTCCACGTTGCTGTTCTTTATTCTTGCGTTTATCGATTTCAGCATCAGAAACGAGGACATTTATTTTTCTTTCCGGGATATTTATTTCGATCATATCGCCATTTTCGATCAGGGCAATTTCTCCCCCGGCAGCAGCTTCGGGCGAAATATGACCGATGGAAAGACCTGAAGTCCCTCCTGAGAAGCGGCCATCGGTTATCAGGGCACATACCTTTCCTAATCCTTTCGATTTAATATACGAAGTAGGATATAGCATTTCCTGCATACCAGGACCACCCCTTGGCCCTTCGTATCGTATCACCACCACATCACCTGCCCTGACCTTTCCGCCCAGTATTCCTTCACTTGCTTCCTCCTGCGATTCGAATACTACGGCAGGTCCTTTGAAGATAAAGATCGATTCGTCGACCCCGGCTGTTTTGACAACACAGCCGTTTACTGCAATATTTCCGAACAATACCGCCAGACCCCCATCTTTACTATAGGGATGTGCGACATCACGTATGCAGCCTGTTGCACGATCAAGGTCGAGTTCTTTAAACATAACACCCTGGCTTCCTAATTTCAGGTTTTTGATACCCGATGGTGCACTCCCGTATATTTCCAATGCTTCGGGATCAGGGTCCGGGACAGTGATATCATACTTCCTGGTTGCTTCACCCAACGTGAGCAGATCGATACGTTTAGCATTTTTATCAACCAGTCCGGCTTTGCCCAGTTCATTCAGGATACCCAGTATTCCTCCGGCACGGTTAACATCTTCAACATGGTAATGAGAACTTGGTGCCACTTTCGACAAGACGGGAATTCTTCTTGAAAGGGTATCGATATCTTTCATCGTAAAATCGACACCGGCTTCCTGGGCAATAGCCAGAATGTGAAGAACAGTATTTGTTGAACCTCCCATGGCAATATCGAGCGCCATGGCATTAGTGAAAGCCTGTTTTGTGGCTATGGAACGCGGAAGGACAGAATCATCGCCTTCAAAATAGTATTTTTTAGTTATCGTAACGATTTGCTTTGCCGCTTTTTCGATAAGCCTTAACCGGTTTTTATGTGTTGCAACTATTGTTCCGTTTCCGGGCAATGCCATTCCAATAGCCTCGTTCAGGCAATTCATAGAATTTGCAGTAAACATGCCTGAACACGATCCGCAAGTCGGGCAAGCTTCTTTCTCAATCAGCTCAAGTTCGGTATCGGAGGTTGTATCATCGGCAGCCATGACCATAACATCGATGAGGTCGTATTTACGGTTATTAGCGTTACCGGCTTCCATAGGACCCCCCGAAACAAAAACAGACGGAATATTAAGCCGCATGGCAGCCATAAGCATGCCGGGGGTAATTTTATCGCAATTACTGATGCAGATCATGGCATCGACCATGTGTGCATTGCACATATATTCAACACTGTCGGCAATAAGATCGCGCGAGGGTAGTGAATATAACATACCGTTATGTCCCATGGCTATGCCATCGTCAATAGCTATGGTATTAAATTCTGCAGCAAAGAAACCTTCAGCTTCGATAAGTCTTTTAACTTCCTGACCGATCGCATGCAGGTGAGTATGCCCCGGCACAAACTGTGTAAATGAATTAACGACTGCGATGATCGGTTTACCAAAGTGTTCTTCCTTCATACCATTCGCCCGCCAAAGGCTCCTGGCTCCGGCCATTCTTCGGCCTTCAGTGGTGGTTGCGCTTCTGAGTTTTCGTTGCATCTCAATCCGGTTTAAAAAGTTATAAATTAAAAAAGCCACTCTTTTCTGTAAGAATGGCTTTCAATATCCTTGTGTCATAGTTATACCATTCTTACCCGAGCGCAGTGACCACGCTAACCAGAATGACTACTATGACAATAATTAAATTCATTATGCAATAAATAGAATGGCAAATATAGAGAATTATTTTTTAAAAAAAAGTCTGTGCATTTTCTTTTTAGCATTTTCAGCAACTGGAAGGGTAGCATAAATCTTCTGGTTTTGATAATTCGTTATTGATGTTGTTAATTTTCAGGTTTGAAATATGCATACATGAATTCCTTTGCCGGCAGAGCATATCGTGTTCGTAAATCCATGCCGACCTCATCCAGAAAGTTAGGTTGGTTTATGGAAAAGCCGGCTTTTTTTAATCTTTCCGGAAAATCAGTTCCATACAAACGTTGGTGGTCATATTGCATGAAGTGTTTTGCCCTGTCTTTGGGAGAAGTAATAGTCGGATCTTCATACGTTTTGGTTCTTGAAAAATCTACAGGAACCAGCATAATGGCATATGCCCCTGGTTTCAACACCCTGAATATTTCAGCCATGGCCTGCTTATCATCGTCAACATGCTCCAGTACATGATTGCAGATAACAACATCAAATTCATCCGCAGCGAATGGCATCTTCTGAACATCGCATTTAACATCGGCCAGAGGCGATTCGATATCGGCAGTCACATAATGCAGGTTCTTCATTTTTCTGAAACGTTCCTCAAAACATTGTTCGGGCGCAATGTGCAGCACATTCAACGAAGCCTCAAAGAAGCTTGTTTTCTGCCTTAGGAAAAGCCATAACAAACGGTGTCTCTCAAGAGAAAGACACTTTGGGCATAACGCATTTTTACGGACCTCATGGTATCCATAACCAAGAAATTTACGAAATGTACTCCCGCACACAGGGCACTCAACATTATTTCCACGATGTGTAAACCGGGATATCTTGCGGAACAGATAGCTCAACCTGATCAGGTATTTTCGCGGTATTGTATTGAGAACAAATCGAATAAGCCCGTCCATGATGATGTTATTTCGCCCGCGAAAATAAACAAAATATCAATCACAAAGAACAATCGCTGTTGCCGAAACTATCTTTATGCAGAGTCAATAATTTTTTCAATGCCGGATTAACGTGAGTCCGAAATATACTACTTAACAATTATATGTAGTTCAATTATTTAATCAGAACTGAATGGATGGAGATATGGAAGAATGCTTGCCTGCCGTAGTCCAGATTATCCAGGAAGAAGGCAGGTAAAACTGGAGGATTGGAAAACTGGAAGATTGGAAAACTGGAAGATTGGAAAATTTGGAAATCAGAAACTTAGAAAAAAAATGAACAGGATTAAAATCCTTTATTGGCATAGTCTACCATAAATCAACATTCCATTATTCCAACACCCCATTATTCCAACACTCCATTATTCCAACATTCCATTATTCCAACATTCCATTATTCCAGCATTCCATTATTCCAACATTCCATTATTCCAACATTCCATTATGAATATTCAATAAAGTGTTATAATCAAGTTCTGTTCACGTCGGATGAATATATGGAATTCCAGGGTAGAAAGGAATGATCCGCAATCATCAAAACAAATTATGGCTCGCGTTCGATAAGCTCAATAGGATAATTCAGGAGTTCTGCCAGTTCCTGTCCAAAATGCAACATTTCGACATCACCGGCCAGGAAACACCAATTGATTTTAAGTTCCGGGCAACGGTCTTTATATTTCAGAATTTTTTCCAGAATGCGCATTATCATATGGCTCGACGAGGTGTTCAGGTATTCGAAGAAAAAATCGATGGTGGTCGAAGAATTTGGATTCTGCATATACTCCTCTATCCAGTTCAGCACCGGACCATAAATCTCCATCACATTTTCCGGAATTGATGAACCTCCGAGAAAAAGAATACCCTTGCTGCTGTCGAGATTTATTTCGGGTTTATCGTTACTACCTTTTATGTATAATGTCTTCATAAACGAACCGTTATTCAAGATTATTGAATATTAAGTTTAAATATAAAGATTTCGGGCTAAATACAGAAATAATACAGTAATAAATGGTGGGGCAGAAAATATGCATGGCAGCTGATAGTATTAATAAAATGCTTACTTTCGCACACTTAAATAATGAACTTAACCTCTGACTATTCATTAATTAATACATGCTATGCGCCCTTTTAAAATATTAGGTATTCAACAAATTGCGATCGGCGGGACCGATAAATCGAAACTGGTAAAATTCTGGGTCGATATGATGGGATTTGAAAAGATCGGCACCTTCAGGAGTGAAAGTGAGAATGTGGATGAGGATATCCTGAAAATCGGGAGTGGTCCTTTTGCCGTAGAAGTTGATATCATGCAACCTGTCGATATTGCAAAGAAACCTGCCGTTCATGAACCAAAGCTGAACCATGTCGGATTTTGGGTGGATAACCTGCCTAAAGCTATGGAATGGTTAACCGCGCAAGGTGTCAGGTTTACTCCTGGAGGCATCCGAAAAGGAGCCGGCGGGCACGATGTATGTTTTATCCATCCGAAGGGTAACGAACAATTCCCGCTATGCAGCGAAGGAGTACTTGTTGAGTTGGTCCAGGCGCCCACCGAGATTATTAAGGCACTCCGTTTTAACGAAAACTACTAAGTGTTGAATTCAAAAGCACCCTATACTCCAAAAGCGTGGGAAGAAGTTAAATGCCCTATCTGTAATTCCGGCGATTTCCGGCTTTATCATACATTCGGCGATAAACTGCAATATACGTATGTATACTGCAGGAAATGCGGGGTTGTTTATCAATCGCCCCGGCCTAAATACGATAAATATTTTCTGGAGGCAGCCTACGAACGATACTATGTATTTAATCCGGATTATAAATACAGTGAGAAAGAATTGAATGAGTTCCGGCCGGAAGTAAAAGAAATTACGGTTTTCGACAAGTCGCGGTCATCCATGCTGGATGTTGGCAGTTGTATGGGAAGTTTTCTGAAAGTAGCCCAAGAGGTATATACCAATGTAGAAGGAATTGAAATATCGGAGAACATGGCTTCCTACACGGAGCAACAGTTAAACGTAAAGATTCACAGGGTTCAGTTTACCGATTTTACAACTGAAAAGAAATATTCCTGCATTCATCTAAGTCATATCATTGAACATATACCAAACCCAAACGAATGGCTTACGAAAGCATCAGAATTATTAGATGAATGCGGAGTAGTGGTTGTGTGTGTCCCGAACATGTTCTCCTTATCCCGCAAAATAAAATTAATCCTACGAAGGATCGGACTTCGGAGCGGCCGTTGGAAAGAATCGTGGCGTACTCCTGACCATTTATTTGAACCGACTATCAAGGGTATGAGGTATCTCTTTATAAATAATAAATTCAGGATCCTGAGCTATTATACTTACAGTCGAAAGGATCCTGTTTCAACGTCCTTACCGGGCAGGATTTTCCATCGCACATTACGGCTCGGATCAAATCTGCGATTCTATCTTGCAAAAGAGAGCATCCATTAAGCAGGATTACCTGATCAGCTAAATTCAGTCGCTAATCCCTTCATTAATCTGCCTGCCCTTGTGCAGAGTTATGGAGGATAAAATCCCGACCGCATAGATAAACAGGAGTTATGGATAATAAAATGCTCCACTGCTGAAGCTACGGAGCAAAAAAAATCCCCTTCGCTAAAGCTACGGGGATTAAAAAGGGTAAGCTACTTATATCGCACCGCTACAACCACCTACCCTTGCTACCTTCCGGTCCTGGGGGAGTTCAGCAGGAGCTGGCCGTATAAGACTTACCCGTGAGCAAAAGTATAAACTTTTATTTACTACACCAAAGAATTTCATGTAAACAAGGATTGGCAGAATTTTACTTATTTTTAACTCCAAATTAACGATTGAAAGAATGGATCAAAACACATCTGAACTAAGACATACGCTGATATATGGTTTAGTTACAGGAGGTACTATCTGTCTGTATAAATTCTCTCTTTATCTCTTTGCATTGATGAATAACAATTCCTTGCTAAGCATTCCCAGTTTAATCTTTATCGTTGGCGGCTATCTGTCCGTTCTTTACCGGAGGGGTAGCATGAATAAGGGACTCATCAGTTTTAAGAATGCTTATTTCGTTACATTACTGACCATGCTTATTGCCGGATTACTGTGGGCCATTTATGAGTATATTCTGCGTAAGTATCTGTCGCCCTATCTGCTTGAACAAGAGCTGGCCAGAAGCCGTGAGAATCTGTTACAACGCGGATGGCCTCCGGAACGAGTCGATGCTTATACAACCGGCGATAAAATGACTGCTTTTACATCGGCGCTCGGATTTTATTTTTATCTTGCAATCGGAAGCGCATTAATATCAGTGTTGATTGCAGCATTAGTCAAACGCACCGAAAATTCTTATTGAAAGATTAATCATTCTAATAACTATTACACCCTATGGATATATCCGTCATAATCCCTCTGCTAAACGAGGCTGAGTCGCTTCCGGAATTAATCTCATGGATCGATCAGGTGATGAAAAAGAATCATTACTCATATGAAATCATCATGATCGACGACGGAAGTACCGATAATTCATGGGATGTGATTCTTGGAATGAAGCAACAGTATCCCTCGTTACGCGGTATACGATTCAGAAGAAACTTCGGGAAATCGGCAGCGCTCCATATGGGCTTTCAGGCATCAAACGGAGAGGTAGTGATCACGATGGATGCCGACCTGCAGGATAACCCTGAAGAAATACCGGGTTTCTATACCATGGTTACCGATCAGGGGTACGATCTTGTATCGGGCTGGAAAAAGAAACGTTACGACCCGCTTTTTTCCAAAAACCTGCCAAGCAAATTCTATAATTGGACAGTCAGAAGGATGAGTGGCATAAAACTGCACGATTTTAATTGCGGTATAAAAGCGTACCGGAGCAGGGTCGTGAAAAGTATCGAGATATATGGCGATATGCACCGTTTTATTCCTGTTCTGGCAAAGTGGGCCGGTTTTAAGAAAATAGGTGAAAAAGTCGTTCAGCACCAGGAACGCAAATATGGCACTACAAAATTTGGTATCGAACGGTTTATCAGGGGACCTCTCGATCTGCTCTCGGTAATGTTCATCTCAAAATACGCCAAACGCCCCATGCATCTTTTTGGTGTTATGGGTACCTTAACATTCATTGTCGGGTTTATCATGGCCGCAATAGTAGGGGCTAATAAGCTGATCGCCGTGAATCACCATCAGCTCGCTCCAAGAGTTACTGACAGCCCGTATTTTTTTATCGCATTAACCTGTATGGTAATTGGTACCTTGCTGTTTATTGCAGGTTTCCTGGGTGAATTAGTCTCACGTAGTTCAACCGACAGGAACAGGTACCAGGTGGAGGAGGAGTTTTAAGAATAAAATCTGAATATTCAGAAACATTGCCAAATAGACCATAAAATATATTTTTACATAACAACACACCCCCTTGAGTCCGCCTCCTTGCCTTTGCGTAGCTTCGGCGAAGCAAGGCCGAGAGGGGGAAAATAGGAGGTGTGTCTTATATACATACCTAGCAACAAACAAATAAATGTTCTATTCAATCATACTCCCCACTTTTGGACGGCCCGACGAGGTTGAAAATTTCCTCGAAAGTATCGGGAAACAAGAATTCAGAAATTTTGAAGTGATCATCGTTGACGGCAGCCTTGATAATGTTCTTCATCCAACCGTCGAAAAATATAACAATACTCCCGGACTTCGTTACATCCATAAACATGGACTTGGAGCCAGCGAATCGCGCAACCTCGGCTGCAATGAGGCTAAAGGTGATTTCCTGGTGTTCATTGATTCCGATTGCGTAGTTCCTCCCGATTATTTTACAAAAGTTGAAAGGTTCCTGAATGCCAATCCTGGCGTAGATGCATATGGAGGACCTGATGCAGCCGATGCTACCTTCTCCCCCTTTCAAAAAGCTGTTAATTATGCCATGACCTCATTCCTCACCACCGGAGGTATTCGCGGGAAGAAAACGCATATAGGTAAATTTCAGTTACGCGGATTTAATATGGGAGTTCGCCGTGAGGCCTTTTTCAATATTGGCGGATATAGCGGAATGCAGGTTGCCGAAGATATCGACCTGAGCATGCGGCTACTGAAAGCAGGTTATACCACTGCCCTGATTCCTGAAGCTTTCGTGTACCATCGCCGCAAGGCTAATTTCTATAAATTCTATAAACAACTCTTTTTCCACGGGAAAGGCCGTATCGACCTCCATTTAAAGCATGGTGATGCACTGAAATTTGTTCATCTGTTGCCAAGTTTCTTTGTGCTTTACCTAATTGCTGGTATCCTGACGGTATTTTTCTCCCGTTTTTTATTCCTGCTCTTTCTTTCAACTTTTGTTTTTTACTTTCTCGCTGTAGTGGTCGATTCGGCAATCCGTAACAGGAGCCTGCTTGTCGGCATATTAAGCGTAGTCACTTCGCTGGAATTGCTCATTGCTTATGGCCTGGGAGTAATCCGTAATATAATTTTAAGGATGATCCTGAAAAAAGGAAGTGATAGTAAGAAAGAGCTTATATTGAAAGAATAAGACAAGATTTTGATTGAACTTAGAAGAACCTTCACATATATCTGTTGTTATACTTTATGGTAATATACTTCGTTAAAAATGCCGTATCCGCTAATTGAGGTCACCAATGTTCACAAGGCTTTCAAAAATGTGAAAGCTGTTAATGGACTTTCCTTCCGGGTGGATCCCGGAAAATTCCTGGCGCTGCTGGGGCCGAATGGTGCAGGAAAAACTACCATGGTCGAAATGATCGAAGGCATTCAGAAACCTGACAGCGGAGATATTTTTATCGACGGGATGAGATGGCTGGATAGCGCTCACAAGATCCATCCTATCATCGGTTTATCATTACAGGAAACCCGGTATATCGATAAGCTGACTGTTGCAGAAACGCTGGTGCTCTTTGCAAGCTTCTACGGTATCGGGAAGAAGCGGATCGAAGAAGTGATCGACCTGGTGGGATTGGAGGAAAAAAGAAAATCGTATGTTGTTAATCTTTCAGGGGGCCAGCGACAGCGGCTGGCGTTGGGCATTGCCCTGTTAAACCGGCCCAGGGTTTTATTGCTCGATGAACCTACCACAGGACTTGATCCGAACGCCCGCAGGGAAGTTTGGACCATACTGGGCCGACTGAAAGAGGAATCAAATACCTCGCTGATCCTTACAACTCATTACATGGAGGAAGCCGAAAAACTATGCGACCATATCATCATTCTGGATCATGGCAAGATATTGAAGGAGGGAACGATCGACCAACTGTTGAAAGAAGGAGAAGATAAGAAAATTGTTGAGTTTACACTGAAGAATCAACATGTGAATACCGTTGTATTCAATCACGACTGTTCCTTTAGTATATCGTGGGATACTTCATTACAACGGGGAAAACTTGAGATGGAAGACCTTGAAAAAGAACTCCCCCAGTTTCTGTCGTTTCTGAAAAGAGAGGGCCTGATACTGCAGGATATGGTCACAAGGCAACTCTCGCTCGATGACCTTTTTATTTCATTAACCGGGAGGCACCTGGATGAATGATTCGCGGCACTATAACCAGTTCTGGCAACTAACGGCCACGCATTTCCTCGAGATCATACGGGAGCCCGGCGTCCTGTTCTGGGGCATCATCTTCCCGATCCTGATGTCGTTAGGCCTCGGGATAGCCTTTACCCAGAAACAGGATTCTACCCGTAAGATAGCCATCATTCGGGCGAACGGAATAACACAGGCAGACAGCGTGCTTGTTAACTGCTCCGTGGCTGATTCCATTTCGCGTGCCGATTCAGTAGCATATACTCTGTCAATCAAGAACGACAAGCTTGGAAATACCACATTTCTTATTTACCGCATGGATACAAGCGAAGCGACATTGGCGCTTAAGCAGGGCAGGATCAACGTGATCATCGATCATGAAGGAGCAGAAACGGTATTTCGTTTTGATCCCCGCAACCCCGATGCCCAGTTAAACTACCTGAAGCTCGCACCTTTCTTCGGGGTCAAGAATACACAATCGGTAGAGGATGCATCAATCATTCGCCCGCTAACAGTAACAGGCACACGGTATATCGATTTCCTTATCCCGGGTTTGCTGGCTATGGGTATTATGATGTCGACCATGTGGGGGCTCAGTTACGGAATTATTGAAAAACGTTCCAAGAAATTATTACGCCGGATGGTCGCCACCCCCATGAAAAAATCCTATTTCCTGATATCATTTACCCTCGTACGCATGGCTATGAATTTTTTCGAAGCGGTATTGCTGATCCTCTTTGCCTGGTTGGCATTCGATATCACCATACAGGGAAGCATTTTGGCTTTAATTGTAATTTTTATAGCCGGGAATATAGGATTCGCAGGACTTGCATTTTTCATCTCCTGCAGGACAGCCAAAACAGAAATCGGGAATGGCCTGATCAATGTAATCGTTATGCCTATGATGCTCCTGTCAGGAATATTCTTCAGCTATCATAATTTCCCCGATTCCGTAATACCGGTCATACAAAATCTTCCCCTTACCCTTGTAGCCGATGGCATGCGAAGTATATTTATCGAAGGGGCCGGACTGGCACAGATAGCCATACCTGCAGCTATTCTAAGCATTGGCGGCAGCATCTTTTTCCTGGTGGGATTAAAATACTTCAGATGGTATTAAAAAAAAATAATTGTCTGTATCGTACCTGTATACCAAAGAATACCTACCCATAAAGAGGTTGCCTAAGAAAGGGGTGTGTTGTTCAATTGTTTATATATTGCTCACTATCACAACTTTGGATAATCATATAAAAAGAAATCTTTGTATGTCCTGGCGCCTGCTTCATATTCTTTGCGAGAGATTTTTTTATCAAAATAGAAATAGAATGAAAAAAATCTCGTAAAGTGCCGCAAGTAAACATAGTGTATCGCAAAGAGTTTTAATGGAATATCGATCTATAGGTGGTTGTTTAACTCTTTTAAGTATTCTTTCAGTTCTTTCCCTATTTCTTTATGCTTTAAACCAAACTCGATATTCGTTTTTATAAAATCGAGTTTGTTCCCGATATCATACCTTTTCCCTTCGAACTGCAGTCCGTACATGGCATGTTTTTTAACCATGGCCCGCATGGCATCGGTAAGTTGTATTTCGTTATTGACGCCGGGTGTTGTTTTTTCAAGAAAATCGAAGATCGCAGGAGTAAAAATATACCGGCTGGCAATCGCAAGCCTAGAAGGAGCTTCTGTTGGAGATGGTTTTTCAACAAAGTCGTTAGCAACAAGTATATTATTTTCCAATACGGTACCGTCGATGATACCGTAACGGCTCACCTCCGAGAGTTTGACTTCTTCCAGCGCCACAACAGAGCTTTTATAGCGTTCAAACACTTCCATAAGCTGTCGGGTAATGGGTTTGCCTTTACCGTCGATGATAGTATCGCCCAGGAGGACAGCAAAAGGCTCGTCGCCAATGTGAAATTTTGCGTACCTGATTGCATCACCCAGCCCATTCATTTCCTTCTGCCATACAAAATGGATGTTAGCCATACTGGTTATTGCCCGTATTTCTTCCAGTTCTTTAAGTTTATTCTTTTCCAGCAGCATATCTTCAAGCTCAAAGCTTCGGTCGAAATGCTCTTCGATGGCTCTTTTCCCTTTACCGATGATCATCAGGATGTCGGTAATGCCCGATTTCACAGCCTCCTCAACAACATATTGAATCGTGGGGGTATCTACCACAGGGATCATCTCTTTTGGCTGAGACTTGGTAATCGGGAGAAAACGCGTTCCGAATCCTGCGGCTGGAATGACAGCTTTTTTGATCATCGCTTGAGTAGTTTATTTATGGTTCACAATAATAGGTTTGATTACTTCTATACCAACTTTCCCCAGGGTCGATTTCAGTTCTGCAAACATTTTTTCATCGGCATAACTGCCAATGATCGCCCCACCCGATCCGGTAAATTTAGCGCTCGCTCCTACCGACCGTGCCTTTTCCACCATCTCAATATTCTCTTTATTGATTTTTATGATGGAGCGCCGAAGGTCAAAATTACGGTTGATGAACCCCGGTAATTTTTCTGAGTCCCCTTTTTCGAGACATTCAAGTACTTTCACCGAAAGGGTTGCCCATTCGTCCATAGCTTTTAGCACTTCAGGTTCTTTATAATTATACCTGGCCCGCAAATCGTTATGTACCACCTCCGAACCGGAAGACTGATCAGCGCGATACGCAATATAAAGTGGTGGAAACAGACCTGCATCAATGGGAACATAGTTGCCATAACCCTGAGTGTCCATGAATTTCTTATCGAAATCCATGAATACGGGCGTTTCATATGCCTGTGCAACACGATCCTGTAAACCGGCGCCTATTTTCAACTCATCGGTTTCAACAGAAAGGACCAGGTTAGCAAGAATTGGTTTCGGAATATCCACATTGTAGAATTGCATAAGAGCCTTCATTCCTGCCGTAATGATAGCGCTTGAACCAGCCAGTCCGAGCCGGTGAGGAATAGTTGATCTGTAGCGAATGGTAAAATTCTTTTCGTGGAGACTGATATTATTTTTTTTGCAATAGTCATGGAATACCTTCACCGTTGCCTTCAACAGCCGCATTCCGCCATAATAGCCATGCAGATTAACATCGGACACCAGCTCATCGATACTGTTGAATTTTGTCAAATCAAGCTTTTCCGGTTCAATGATAAGTTCAGGAGTATGGAACAGGGTAATATCAGCCGAGAAATTACTGAACACAAAGGCGATGGTTTTACCATAGTAGCCATCAGACGGATTGCCGATAAGTGCAGCACGAGGGTATGATTTTGTCTGGATGATCACAGTAAGATGCAGGATTGATTTGTATGTACAAATTAAAAAAACTTTCGGGTCGAATAAAAACAGAATTTCAATGATTAAGAAACAATGCAAATAAATTATTCTGAAAAGACCCTTATAATTACAACCGATCGTTGTTCACTGACCATTCACCAGCCTTCTCAGCATGGATCTTTGTGGTTTTGAAGAGAGGTATGTTCACATCGGCTTTAGCGATTAACAATGGGATTTCAGTTTATCCCAGCACAATTCCTCCGGCTCCTCTATCTTCAAGGTTTTTTATTATTACTTTGAACCGGTCTCTTATATTCCTGATAATCATCAGCAAATTCCTTCTCGAAGTTCTCAATTTCCTTTAAAAAACGTTCTGCATCTTTCAGCTTTTTATCATAGATATTCCTGTTTATCCATGTTCCGACAAGAAAGCTGATACCTATTATAAAGCATACCTCAAAAATGAATAGCGGAATATTTGAGTAGATATCGATATTATTTACAGTTTTAAAAGCAACCGGCAGTATGGCCAAGACCAGGAAAGGCAGCATGATAAACTCTATTCTTCGAAAACGAATGATAAACCTGTTTAGATCTGAGAGCTCTCTCTGCAGTTTAACGACAGGCAAATTATAGTAATCAATTTTTAAAAACCGATTTACTTTCATAGTTGAAAAAACAACATACATCATGCCGATAATCACACCAATAAGGCCCGGCACAGAATATTGAATTTCCGAAATTACCCGGATCGAAAATCCAGTCACAAAAATAACTGCAAGAAATACTATGACAATAGTAATTACTTCGGACACCAGGGGCCTTTGTAATTCCTGCCTTGCTTTGCTTAAATTCATTTTTCTTAATAATTCCTCATTGAGTTTCAGGTTTGCACTCAACTTAGTATTATACTCGGTCCATAGTTGTTTTAACTCATCTAATTCCATGATTTCAGGTTTTAACTATTAATAAATCGTTCTTTAAGGATCTTTTTAATGCGGCCGATTTTTGTAGCTACATTCGTTTCCGAAATTCCAAGAATCTCAGCAATATCTTTGTATTTATTATCATCGAGGTAGAGCAGCATAAGTGCTTTATCCATCTCATTCAGCTCATTGATAAACCGATAAAGAAATGCGATGTTTTCGTCCTTTTCAGACACATCCCCGAAATCGGAGAACGAGATGATGGATTCATCAATCGTTACTTTATTAGTAGTATGCTTACGATTTTTCCGGTAAAATGAGATTGCAGTATTTAATGCAATTCTGTAAATCCAGGTCGATATTTTAACGCGTCCGTCAAAACGTGAGAAAGAATTCCAGAGTTGCATCAGGATTTCCTGTTGCAGGTCTTTCCTGTCTTCCGGAACCGTGCAATAGGAATTACAAATCTTATAAATCAGTTGCTGATGTTCCCTGATTACCGGGATAAATTTTTCCTGATCCAATGTGAGTTTATTTATTTACAGTATTATTCGCAGAAATAGTAAAAATATCACAGGATAAAAATAAAAAACCGGTAGAAGAACATTGTAAATCCGCCATATTAACCTACTCCTGACTCGCCAGGATTTGTATCCCTGGTGTTTTTAAAAAAATCTTTTTGTTGAATAGTTCATGCTTTTGGTAATACGCTCTCACCATGTGGATTATACAATTTTATCAACGCTGCGTTGAACAATGTATATACGCTATTGCAGGGACCGCAATATTCAATGCAGGCATCTATTATGTCTTCTGTTGCCCGGCATTTTTGACTTCAGATAAAGCCAATACAAGTATATAGACAACAATCCACAGAATAAGCAATCGCTGTAATATCCCATAAACCTCCAGGTAACCCGGATTCATCCGGTTCAGGTTGATCAGCATTTGTATAAACAGAGAAGCAGTAGCCAGTCCGGTAATCAGATTCATGACATTATACCCTTTCCGATCTTCACGAAAGAAAAAATAGAGCGCTACAACTGGGATACTTATGAACTGCAAAGAGGCTGCATAGTTGTGCAGGTGTTCCTGTATAGATGTATCGCCCGTATTATGATCGATAATAAAAATTCCGGAAAGAACAGCCCCTGCGCCGGCTATGCATAAAAAGGCAGCGCCGCGTTTACCCCGGTGAATGAAATATATTCCAAGAATAATTTCTGCCAGACCAAATGCCATAAAGCCAATACGCAATATGACACCATATTCCATAGCCAGGTACCAGCTTACAGGTTGTTGCCAATAGTTTACTTCCGGATGTATAACATGCATAAGCCCGATACTCACCAGGAAGAAGGCGATAAGATAAAGACTTAGTACCGGAAGTTTTCTCAACATGATGGCAAACACTATTTTGAACGTTTCAGCGTAAACAATGTAACATTAAATTACCTGCAAAAGTATGAATTTCAGTATACATAAGGCACTAAAGCCTGATCCCTGCAGTAAAGTGTTGGTCGTAGTACTAAAACTTAAATCCTAATTCAAATCCAGCATTACATGAATTAGAAGCCTTCGAGTACTTTGATATCGTATTATCATCATTGACATAAAGTGTCCCTTTCCCGGAATTTAGTCCTTCAATTTTCGTATGTATATGTACCACATAAAATCTATAACTATCAGATATTCCTGCAAAAAATCTATATCGAAAACGTTTGGTATCAAAACACAGTCCGGTAGAATACATTATTACTATCCCATTTATTTACGATTCAAATTTCATAAAATCCTGGCTGTCCTGATGGTAAATATTATGGCAGAAACTGTACATTGGATCGTTGCCGGATCGAAAACGAGGTTCAAGCATGGACCTGAATCCCTGAAGTTTTTTACAGACATATATCTCCCAACCTGTTTGTTTTTATAAAATATTCGGCATCGTTGGTTACAGCATGATAATAATAACAATCATAATCGGTATCGTATTCTTTTTTCCATTCGCCTGATAAATTCGAGGTCCTGCCAAAAATATAAAATCCCCCTCCCGGCAATTCCAAAAAATTATTTACACTCTCATTACCAGTGCCCCCATATGTTTTTTCCCAGGCAAAAGTACCGTCCTCATTCATAGAAGCCAAAGCAATATTTCTAGCATAAGTGTCTACCTTTTTATCATAGCAAATTATGAGTTTGTCTTCACTTGTCACTTTAACTTTAACATGAGATAATCCGTCAATACTCCATAGTCTATTGCCATTTTGATCCATTTTTACTAGGGCGTCTGTTGCACCACCTACTATCAATAAAAGATTGGTATCTGGTAATTCAATCATATCTGTAATGGCCCAATCCTCTTCGTAAATTGTGCCTGTTGACTCCGGCAATCTATTTTCTGACACAAATTCACCAGTTGCATTAATTTTAATAAATGAAGTTCGACCTGTTGACAACTTAAAACTTAAGATAAAATTTCCTGAACGACACTCAACTGCTCGGCCAGTATAACCACCTTGTGGTAATTCACATATCCAAAGAATATTTCCCTCTTTATCATAACGATTTACTTGATACTTTAAAGTACTCCATGGCCTTAATGCAATAATGCACCCTCCATCATTTGTTCCTGAAAGAGTTCTCTCAGCAACATCCCAACCACCTCCAGGATTAATGAATTTAGAAACAATTTTATTTCCTGAATTATCTATTTTGATTAATTCAGGATTGTATGGAAGATTCTCACTAGATATAATCCAAAAACTATTATCCATTAAAACAGCAGCGCTCCCTATTTCATTAATTGTAAGAACATTTTCGTTAATTATATTCAACTCGTTTAAATCAAATAATTTAAGTGTAGGTTCATCAACAATAAAACAACTGCTTTCATCTTTCAGGAAGAAACATTTTGTTTGATATGGGACATATTGTTGAAAATCGAAAGACTTTATCCTGGCAAAGTATTCCATGTCACATTCAAAAGGGATATTAGGGGTAATCACCGAATCTTCGTTTTGCCCACCCAGACAGAGATCATACTGTTTGAAACAAGAGCTGGCAAAAAAAATGGTAAGCGCTAAAAACAGTTGAAGTGGAACTATCTTTCTCATAGTATTGTGTATTAAATTATTCATTTTTTTCAAAACTCTCCCATATGTCTCCAAAACACAACGATAACATGTTATCTGACAAAATTCAATCCATCCATTACTACAACATTCTGTCTATTTATAGAATCCTTAGATATTACATTACTCATGATAAAAATTACAGCAAGAATACAAATCTGTCTTTTCATATCGTATCCAGGTTGGTAGTCATATGATATCGTTGGTTTATTGATAAAATGTAGCGGGAATTGACACCTTCCCTCGTATAGTTAACTGTTGAAGTATTGGCCGGTTCCATTTATCACCTGAAAAGGTATGAATTTCATCGCATACAAGGCCCTAAAACCGGATCCCTACGGTGCAGTTGACCTGTGGGCGAAAACCCTTATATCCTATCCCTGTATATCCCGATTCGAACAATGCATAATCCGAGCTGTTGGTTACCATGCTGTACTGATATACATTGGCCCAACTCAGATCCATCATTATATTGTCGATAATAAATATTTTCAACCCAACGATAATACCGGCTCTTATAAAGTTAACCGATGAGGAATTACCCGATTCCTTTCTTGATCTATATCCACCATCTGTAATCAGGCCGGTATACCAATTGTAATAATCTTCCTCGGCGGTCGTCAGATTGTAACGCCGGTATTGCAATCCCCCTTGTACTCCGAATTTATCAGTGGTATTTAAATGTGAATCTTCCACTAACCCATAAACCATAAAGCCATTTCGATTGATTCGTTTCTCATAGTCCAGGTAAAACTCACCTAGAAATATATGCAAGGTACCGGTGCGGATTTCATTGGTGGGGACTGCCCTGTCTTCATCCTGAGCAGTTACACAAACAGGTATACAAAGGAGAATTCCGAAAAAAAATAATGCTGCTGTCTTCATAATGGTATGTTTTTATGTGAAAAGAATTTATTTATCACACGCAAGATAAAGACTGTCATTCAGGCTGAAGTCCCGCTTTGGAAAGTGGGAGGTAATTTTTAGAGAGGAGTTTTCCCGTTTTATAAAGTGGGACGGGTAGTTATTGCAACGAATCGATATAATCGGAAGGTGATTGCGAAGTAAATTTATGAAATGCACGATAAAAGGCCGATTTGCTGTTAAATCCTACTTCGTAAGCTATTACTTCTATTTCGGAACTGCTTCTTCGTTTGTCGAATATTTCTTTAGCCAGTTCGATACGTTTTGAGTTTATCAGGTTAAAGAAATTTGTTCCCAGGCGCTGGTTGATAAATGCCGATACAACATGAGGAGGTTGCTCCAGCATGGCAGAAAATTTTACCAGGTTAAGGGAAGGATCGGTGAATACTTTTTTCTCATCGATTAATTCAATGGCTTTCAGGTTCAACGCATCCAACTTTTCAGAAGGTATGTTAGTTTTCGGCACATCGTCGGTAATACGGTTGATTTCCGATAATTCTTTTTGGTAGGAAGTCAACTGCTCCCCGCTGAATAAAGCGTTGGAGGTAAAACTTTTTCGCATAAGGAAAAAGTAAAATACAAGGGTAACAACCGGTACCAGGTAATAATCAATAAAATCGGAAGGGTACAGACAATAAGCAGCAATAACGATCAGGTTCAATGCCCACAGAATTATGATAAAATGGCGCAGGTACTTCACTTTATGCGGGTCGTAATCCGCCTGGGTATTCATCACCTTTACCGAATAACGATATACCTCCCATGCAATATTTAAAAAATACAAATTCATGAGCACGAAGAATACAGCGCGCAACATCAGGATATGAAAAGGAAAGTGCTGTTCAACTACTGCATCGACTAATTCCGATCGTTTCTCCGGGATTTCTGTATAAAACCTGATAAGATAAAGAAAGCAGGCAAGAATGGCAATCGATGAGAGCACATGCAATACAAGGGTACGTTTGCTGCGTTTCCCTGTGAAAATATTGAAGTACCAGGCTATGAGCATCGACCCCAAAAGACTGGTTGCCTGGTTGATGTATATAAAGCCGGGGAACCTGTACAAATCTTGGCCATTAAGATAGAAGTTACCGAAAAAGCTTACGGCAGGCAGTAGTAAAATGATGCCCAGCAGACGATTGGGGAAAGAATTGTTTCTGCGAAAGAACAGAACAAAAAACATGATGACCAGGTTCAGGGTGGTGAAGATGTTCACCAGTTGCTGTGGAGTTAAAGAAAATGAAGACTGGTCATTAAGCATAGCCTGGAGTATTTTTTTGGACCTTAAGTTAATAAAGTAAAACATATTAAAGCCTAAGGCTAACCAATCATTTTTTCAACCCTTTTTCCAGGGATAAAATTGTACTGTAGTATCAGAAATCTTAATTAATAACTTGCTGCAGGGGCTGATAGCGATTATTGAGGAACTCCTCGTCAAAACCGTTTACATACAAAGGAAAAAATGCCGCAAACAACTCTTTGTCGCGCAGAAAACCTGCTTCTAAGAAAACACCCAGGGAGGGAAGCTCCTGGTACCTGATTTCAACATTCTTGTTTTTCATTGTAATTAAGTTTTAATGGTTAATATTGTGTCGGAAGGCATGGTTAACTGCCCTGTTCAACTGAACCTATACGCTGTTCAATTTTTTTAGCAGGATATCCCAAGGTGAAAATAGAACCGATTTCAGGAAGTCGATTCGCTATTATAGCCGATGATTTTTTCACTTGTTGCATTCGTCGCAAAAAAAACAGTCCACTTTTTTTTGGTCCCGATATAAGATTTGTAAGATTTTGTTAATCAAAATCAACAAAATCTATAATCGGGATTCAATTTG
>CAZWIU010000025.1:42196-47440 GCA_964634105.1 uncultured Bacteroidales bacterium
ACTTTTTTTTGGTCCCGATATAAGATTTTGTCTGACGAGTGTTGAGTCACGGCATGCCGTGACTCAACAGGTATCTCAACAATGTCCACTTTTTTTGGTCCCAATTTAAGTTTTGTAAGATTTTGTTAATCAAAATCAACAAAATCTATAATCGGGATTCAATTTGTCCGACTGGAAACAGTCTACTTTTTTTTGGTCCCGATATAAGATTTTGTCTGACGAGTGTTGAGTCACGGCATACCATGACTCAACAGGTATTTCAACAATTTCCACTTTTTTTTGGTCCTTATATAAGACTTGCGAGATCTTGCAGAACTTCTACTTACTAAACATTTCGGGAAACCATAACGGATGGACTGAATCTCCCATCTTGCAAGAGCTGCTTAATTCATTGAAAATCCGGGTTCCTGAGTAACTTCCCGGTCTCCGTCTTTTTTAGGCTTCCGGGGTTTCAAATTGGACGTTGCCAGTAACATATCATCAATTGATAAATCATGCATTTCATTAAAATAATCTCTTAAAACATCCCACATAAGTGGCCATTCCGATTTATTCTGAATCTCTCCGATATCTTTAATTGCATCAGCATCTGAATATACTTCAAAGATCTCCCTGAGCGATGAGGTATATAATTCAGCGATGGCAATTACATCCTTTTCAGAATGTATTACAGTATTCGGGCTTACCATATTTCCGGCTCCGACCTTTTTGTTCTTTTCCAATATAATATCAAGGCATGCCCAATGGACAATATCCTTTTGAAAATCCGCGAGGGTAATCCCTTTCTTTTTAGACAACAGCTCCACAAATGATTTAGCTAGTCTTTCAGCGATGAATTCCTTGTCTAACATAATAGTAGTGTACTTATTAAATAAAATAACCTGATAACTTTTGCTGCTAATATCCCAATAATTTCTCAAAAATGAAATAGCTATCCTTCGTTAAACTTAAATCCTTTCGTTTCAACAAGTTCCCTCAACAATGCCAATTCCGCCCTGGATTGTCTGATCATCTTTCTTCGAAGCAGAGGCAGCAATAATTTCAGGAGAAATATCTTTCCTCTTCCTGACCAGGTTATCTTCATTTCAGTTTTATCGTCCAGGGCGGTTAATATGGTTTCAACCTGTGCAGTGATGGCATCGCCAGTTACCTGCAAGACATATTTTTCACCCAGAATACATCCTATCATTCTCTCCTCCATAATATAGAAGCGGCCTTTCTGGGTTTAATGCAAGAGACCGACCGAACCTATCTCACCAGGTTTCCGGTCAGCTACTACGAACCGCTCCAAACCCGTTTGCCAGTATGGGAAATTATCGGAGTCCATCAGGGCCTTGACAACCATGTCGACAGGTTTATTAATAATATTACTGATCTTAAAGATTATGATGATGTTCCATGGTTATTGATTTAGAATCACTATTGTATGGTTAAATTCAATGTTTTTTATATTTCGTACCTACGGTACTTACCTTTAGCCTGGCCAGAGGCTAATTCTCTGTAGAAAAAGTCATATGCGAAAGTTTGAGCCCCGTAGTTGGCGATAGATCATTTTGCTCTTTAAATTCATCGGTTTTGAAATATTTTAATCAGACAGTAGTGATTGGATATTAAATATTGGCTATTGGATATTGGATATTAAATATTGCATACTGGATATTGGCTATTGGATATTGGCTATTGGATATTGGATATTAAATATTGCATACTGGATATCATTATTGTCCGGTTAAATTCAATGTTTTTATATTTCGTACCTACGGTACTTTCTTTTAGCCTGGTCAGAGGCTAAATATCTGTATAAAAATTCACATACAAAAATTTGAGTCCCGTAGGTGGCGATATATCCTTATACTTTTTAAATTCATCGGTTTTAAAATTTTAAAAATTATTTTAATCGGACAGTAGTGATTTCAAATGTATATAAAATCTGAAAAGCAAATTATTGCATTAACATGAAACCCTCTCACTTAGTGAAAAAGCATGTTGAAAAACAGCCATATCTTCATGATGCAAATAAAGCGAATAATTCTATGTCCTTTTTATTGCCTGATGCAGGCTATTATGAAGTAACATGCATCTTATCTTCATTAATTCCTGTTTTGAAAATTCATTGCCTGGTCCATAGCAATTGAATTACAATTATTTCCTAATTTGCAAATCGTTAACTATTGTTTGTCTTATTTTCGACTTGTGAAACACTAATTCACCTTATTAAATTCCAAACAGATCGGTCTATGCAACATGTCATCCGTTTCATTGTGCTCATTGTATTAATCCTGCCGCAATGTTTAGTATTGAACTGTTACTGCCAGAATGAAGTTACACGACCGATTGAGCTCGCCGATACAGCTGCAATAAATGTAGCTATAAAAAAAATAGCTGAATTAATAAAAGATCATGGGGAAGATGCATTGGAATTGTCATTAAAAGTAATTGAAGCTTCAGAGAAACTGAATTACACACAAGGTATATTCTCAGGCAATCAAAGTCTTTGTTATTTATTAAAAAAACGTGGTCAACTCGACTCTGCCAAAAAGATCTGTAAAAAATGTATCAACCTTATTGAGACAAACAAAAATCTTCAACATTCAAACCATATCTATATTACTCTGGCTAATATTTATGCCGGACAATCAGATTACGATTCAGCAGTTATTATTGAAAGATTTATCCGCAAGAAGGCGTTAAAGGAGGGTGATACGACAAATTTCATTATCGCCTCAAATAATGCAGCCGTAACATTCAGATACCTGGGAATGTGGGATTCAAGTCTTTCAGTTTTAAAACGCAATGAAGAGATTATCAGGATGAAGAAGGATACTGTTCGTCTAGCCAACTGCATTCACATTCAGGGTACTATTTTACAAGGCCAGGGAAATGTTAAAGCTGCTCTTGAGTATTATTTTAAAGCACTGAATACTATTAAACAACTACCTGAGCATCCATTAATTTATCTGATTCAGGTTAATATTGCCACGCTCTACCTTGAAATGGAAGAATACCAGAAAGCCGTTGATCTTCTGGTCTCAGTCAGGAAAGGCTATGAGGCAAAAGTACAAGGTAAAATGACTTTATATAACATGTTTGGTAAGGCTTATCAGGGTCTTAATAATTTCGACTCTGCGTTCTGTTACTATCGGAAGAGTGTTGATGAGTGCCTTACCAGAAACCAGCCAGGACAGGCAGCCATTGCCTATCGCTTCCTTGGTGAACTGTTGAACCAGCATGGCAGATATGCCGAAGCTTTAGATTTCCTTCAAAAAAGCATCAAAGTTTGTGACCATAAAAAAATGAAACAGGAATATGCCCTCACCTGCAATTCCCTTGGAAATTCACTGCTAAACCTTAAAAAACTTAATAAAGCCGAGACTTATTTTTCTGAAGCCATGAGCATAGGCCATGAACTGAACGATTTCTCCGTCCTTAAAGATGCTGCAAATGGCCTACGTTATGTAAATGCACAGAAAAGAAATTTTGAAACTGCCTATTATTACCTGGAACAATATAAGCAATACAGCGATAGTTTAATGAATGAAGAAAATATCCGTGCTATCGCCACCAGGGATATGGAGTATGAATTTAATAATGAAAAAACTGCTATTATTCAACAGCAGGAAAAAGAAAGGCTGCTGCACCGCGAAACGTTGAAAAGACAGAAACTTATCAGGAATACGATCATCATTATATGCCTTCTTTTTATTATAACATCGGTAATAATATTCCGGAGCTATACAATTAAAAAGAAAGCTGATAATGAAAAAGCCGCGCTGATGAAAGAAATCCATCATCGTGTAAAAAATAATCTCCAGATCATTTCAGGGCTTCTGACTATACAGACAGAGTATATAAGTGATTCCAATGTTATCACTGCGGTAAAAGAAAGCCAGAGCCGTGTTAAAGCCATGGCTTTGATCCACCAATTGTTGTATCAGGCCGACAATCTCACAAAAATTGATTTCACTATATATCTTCCGCAACTGCTTCACGTAATTTCGTCTGTCTTCAAAAAAGAAAAAGAAATAGTCGACATCGATGTTGAGGCAGGAGGTATATCGTTCGACATTGATAAAGCCATACCGTTAGGACTGATTATTACCGAACTGGTTTCAAATTCATTTAAATATGCTTTCGATGGACAAAGCGCGAAAAAGATTTCCGTGCATTTAAATTCCCTGTCTGAGAATAATTATCAGCTTACCGTGGCAGATAACGGAAAAGGATTATCGGAGGGTTCGGATATTGAGAACATGAATTCAATGGGTCTCCGCCTTGTAAAAATTCTTACCAGTCAGCTTGACGGCCGCCTGACGTATGAATATAACAATGGGGCGGTATTCTTCGTAGAATTCAAAGGAAATGTATAAACCAAACCGCTATGGCAGCAATAAATATACTTATTGTTGAAGATGAACTTATCATTGCTGAAGAACTGAAGATCAACCTTACCAGGCTTGGTTATAATGTCAGAGGCATAGTAAAAACCTACGATTCGGCTCTGAAGTCGTTAGAGGAACAGATGCCCGATCTTGTGCTGATTGATATTAAGCTCCTTGGTGAAAGGGATGGCATTGACCTGGCCATTACCATCCGGAACCGCTATAACCTTCCCCTGATCTTCCTTACCAGCTATGCCGACAAACAAACCGTTGAACGCGCAAAGAATGTATATCCCGACGGGTACCTTATAAAGCCTTACGAAAGTGAGGACCTCTATACTTCCATTGAAATCGCTTTCTCGAATTACTTGAGGATAAGGGCCGGTGCAGGAGAGTCGAAGAATCTTGAAGAAAAAAACAACGCTGTACTGGACGACAGTATATTTATTAAGAAAGACCACCTGCTGGTAAAGATCAGGTTCGATGAATTACAATGGATCAAGGCTGAACGAAATTATCTGGAGCTTCATTGTGCCGACAGGATGCATCTGGTGCGTTCAACGCTTAAAGTCTTCCTGGATAAATTGCCGGGTGACCTGTTCATGCAGATCCATCGTTCACATGCGGTGAACGTACGTCATATCACAGTGCTGGAATATGAGGCTGTTACCATAAACAAACAGAAAATCCCCCTGGGACGTGCTTATATAGAACCCCTGAAAGAACGGCTGAAGATCGTTATGTAATCTGAATAAACAAGCTTTTCATACCGCAGGGTCCGGGACATGCTCATTTCATTATGCCGGGAATTTAATTAGGGTTTGCTGATTTTTTATTTCAAAGTAGTTAAATGTTTGTATTACAA
>CAZWIU010000026.1:0-46463 GCA_964634105.1 uncultured Bacteroidales bacterium
TGCCATAGAAGATACATGGTATGGCAAATTCAGGTACAATTACGGATAATCATAATATTTTATATCGGACAGTAGCGTTTAAAAATGTTTATTATCGGTATTCAGGAAGAAACAATATCAAGAGTTGGCAAACTTGAATAGCATAATGTATTAGTTTTTTTATATTTGCACCCATTAATATCAACTCTCATGCTTCAGATTAAGGATACCATTATCAGCCAGGATATAATAGGGAAAAAATTTTGCTGTAATTTGGAACAATGTAAGGGAGCCTGTTGTATAAAAGGTGACGCGGGTGCACCATTGACAAAGGAAGAGGTAGAAACACTGTCCATAATTATTGGGAAAATTATGCCTTATCTTCGTCCTGAAGGCAAAGAGGCAATTAATATGCTGGGTACACATGTTATTGATGATGAAGGGGAATCGGTTACTCCACTGGTGAATGGAGAAGAATGTGCTTATGTTGTATTCGAAAAAGGCATAGCAAGATGTGGGATTGAAAACGCATATAATGCCGGCGCTATCCAGTTCAGAAAACCGCTTTCGTGCCATCTGTATCCGATACGCGTTAAAAATTATGATAAGTTTCTTGCTGTAAATTATGACCAGTGGGAGATTTGTGAACCTGCACGTATTAAAGGCAATGAACTTAATATACCGGTTTACAAATTTGTGAAGGAAGCGCTTTTCAGACGTTTCGGAGAAGATTGGTATCGAGAACTTTCAGTTGCTGGACGCCAACCCGAAACAATACAGTAGGATTCTTACAAAGCCTTTATCCGGAGGAGGGAAAAAATAAAAGCTGATGATTCAATCCTTCTTATTATACGTTATCATACGTCTCTGAACCATCAGCTTTTTGTAGAACCCTAACCTTAAAACTAAACCTATTTACCTATTTAATAATTCCTTTTCGTTCTTTCCAGTATCTGATATATTTGGGCTGAGAGATAAATCCGACCGGGCCTTCATAAATACCTCCTTCCCCTCCCGAATCGTAAACCCTTATTGCTATTGTGTTCTGTTGGTTCTTTTTCAACAGGCTAACAGGTATATAATATCCCCTGAAAGCACGATATCGTTCTCCTGTTTCAACCGGTTTGTATTCCCTCTGTGAGAAATCACCGGTGGACGCTACTAAAACACCATTGATGTATACCTGGTCGACATCATCAATTTTTCCTACTAGGAGCACTACTTTCTCTTCGGTGTAATTGCCACTGTATACAAAGTTTTTTCTATACCATGCAAATCCGTCGTAGTTTCTATAACCCTGATCCTCCCATTTTCCAGGTACAATAATTTCGTCCCAGCCGCTGTCATCGAGTTTCCATTCTTTATTTGTCAGGTTATCGCCCGTGTTAAATTTCCATTTGCCCTGCAAATTAAGATCCAGCGATAAATCGAAGCGATTCGTATAGATACCAATATCTCCGCTGACTATTCCACCCTGCTGATATGAATCATATACCTTTACTGCAATTGTGTTTTTTCCTTTAAAATTCAGGATATCCGCAGGTATGCTATATACTCTCTTGGCGTTATAGGCTGTATTATACCGGGGAGGAAAGGAACCCGACGAGCCAATCTTGTAACCGTTTATATAGGTTATATCTGCATCGTCGATATAACCAAGCAAAAGGTACAAGGTCTTTCCTTTTAAATTCTCCGGGATTATAATTGTTTTCCGGTAAAAACCATATCCATTATAGCCGTAAAATCCCTGGTCCTCCCAAGAGCATGGTACAGCTATAGTTTCCCAATTGTTATCGTTGAAATTTACAGAGGTCCACGCATCTTTTTCATCTATTGAAAACTTCCACGAACCTGATAAATCCATTACCTTTACCAGATCTTCTGCATATATTGTCTGGCAGGTTATGAGAGCAAAAAATAAGCTGATTGAATAAAAAGCACTACTTGTCCTCATTGTTCTGATAATTCCGTTCACTTTTCTCATCACCCACACAAATAAGTTATTATTCAACAATTAGTCTATCAATTACGAAGTCCCAGAATGATTGACTTTCATAATGTTTTCTGGTATATTCTTTATAATTTGATTCTGTCATAATACCAATTGGCCCTTCATATATACCCCCTCTCCAAACTTCGTCATAGACTCTGATAGAAATAACATTTATTCCATCTTTCTTTAGCAAATTATCGGGTATTTTGTATAATCTGCGTGCATTGTACTCATAGCCACGTCTTTTGTAATCTCCATTTTTTTCGAGTTGGAATACATTTCCTATAGATTTCCCATTCAAATAGACATGATCATAATCATCAATCTTCCCAAGGCACAGATATAGATTGTCAGTATTTCTGAGCTTTGCGGGCAGGCGGAATTCTTTGCGATACCATGCATAACCGTCATAATCTTCATATCCTTCATTTTCCCAATCGGATGGGACGTTTATCTCGCTCCACAGATCGTCATTGTAATCGGCACTGCTCCATTGTTTATTATCACCCAGATGAAATTTCCATTTACCTGAAAGATCATAATCCAGTAATGAATAGTCTTCGTCTACATATATTCCACATGGGCCTTCAACAATTCCTCCATCAAGATAACTATCGTAAACTCTTATTGCGAGTGTGTTAGCCTGATCAACATTCAGGTAATCGGGAGGTATCACATATTTTCGCTTCTCATTATAAGCTGTTTTGTAATCGGGAGGGAATTTACCACTCCGGCTCAGCAATTTGCCATTTAAATAAACCTCATTAACATCGTCTATTCTTCCTGTAATAAGATAAATGACTCCCCGGGTCTCTGTATCTTCTATCCTGAATTTAATCCTGTACCATGCATAACCATTATACTCATCATAACCGTTATCCTCCCACTTCCCGGGTACCCGGATTTCATCCCAGTCTGAATCATCGAATTTTGGATCTGCCCACTCTGCATAATCTCCAACTGAAAACTTCCAGTAGCCCGTGAGCTGCACAAGTTTTCTCAACTCTTCAGCATATATTCGAACAGGGGCCATCATTAAAAAGATGGTTAAGATCAGGCACACTTTTCTCATATTATTGTTACTCCAAGACATTTTCTCTCGTTTCATAATCCTCATTAATCTAATTCAACTTCACTTAATTATGTCTTTTATATAAAATCACTATTGTCCGGTTAAATTCAATGTTTTTTATATTTCGTACCTACGGCACTTTTAAGCTAATTATAATTGCCTCTTCTACAAATATTTAGTACCTACGGTACTTTCCTTTAGCCTGGTCAGAGGCTAATTATCTGTAGAAAAAGTCACATGCGAAAGTTTGAGCCCCGTGGGTGGCGATATATCCTTATTCTCTTTAAATTCATCGGTTTTGAAATTTTAAAAATATTTTAATCGGACAGTAGTGATATAAAATCAACAATTCAAGGTACATCATATCTGTTTTTATTCCAGAACAACGAACCTGTTTTTGTCAACAATTATATTGTTCCCTTCTGATATACAGATGATTGATTTATTATCTATGCTGGCAAAATCTTGGGGAATGTCTGACTGTTCATTCTGCTTTTCCCTCTCCACAAAATCAGTATTATAAAACGTGCTTTGTTCAAATGAACAGCTCCGGTCTTCCATTGAAAACGCGTTATTATTGCACATATCCTTCTGCAGCGTGTTGACTGAGCCATTAAAAAGGATGATAGTTGTATCTTTCTCTCCAATTATTCCGCAATAAGCTCCCTCTACGGGGCAGTATGCAAAAAACAACATGATCAATAAGCTCGAAAATGTGAGAAGTTGTTTTTTTGTTTTGTTTTCTTTGGTTATTGGTTTCATACTCTGGTTGTTTATCCTGGACAAATGTATAGAGCATGATTTGTAACGCCGTCATGGTATCGTAAAAGGATGTCACGAATTGTCATGAACCTGTAATTTATTTCCATAATATCAACATGAATGCCTTATGGGTTCATGCATTTTAATTGTATTTTCGAATTCAACAACCCATATCCTTTGGGGCGCAGTTATGTTTTATTCGCTATATCTCGATCTCAAAAATGAATTAAACGATGGGATAATGGTATTCAAGGACCAGCAATGATGTTCACACTTTCTCATTTTTTATTATAGAGCCACTTCCAATAGGGTGCGAATTCTCTGCTAATCGATAAATAAAACGTTTGGATTTCTGTGATTGGTAAGAGCAGCTTTTTCTTTATTACCTCTTGAGGAACTTAAAAGGTAATTAAAGGTTGTTAGTACCGAAAGTGCGTATTACTTTTAATTAGTCCTAATAACAGGGTACACTATTGTACTACCATTTTATAACCTATCCCATGCACTGTTAGAATATGCTTCGGGCTATTCAGGTCGTTTTCTATTTTCTGACGTAATTTAAGAATGAAATTATCGACAGTTCGGGTAGTAATGTCAAAATCAATCCCCCATACCTCACTCATCAGATCGTCGCGATGAACGGTTTCATTGGCATGGCTGTGCAGGTAGCGAAGAATTTCAAATTCTTTATGTGACATCTTTACAGGCTTGTCCTCACATAATGCTTCATAGGTTTTAAAATTCACCTTCAGACGGCCTATACTAATGTTGTCAGGAGCTGACTGGCTTTTGGTTATTTCTATCGTACGTCGCAATACCGCTTTGATTCTTGCCAGAAGTTCACGAAGGCTGAAAGGCTTTGTGATATAATCATCGGCTCCCAGCTCCAGACCAAGCACCTTGTCAATCTCTTCACCTTTTGCAGTTAGCAGAATGATCGGTGTTGTGATTCCTTCTTTTCGCGCGTTTCTGCAAATATCGAATCCCGAAATATTAGGAAGCATTACATCGAGCAGTACTAAATCATACGTATTATTCAGTATTTTTTGCATTCCTTCGTTGCCTTCAGAGGCCGTATCGACATGGTAGCCTTCAAATTCCAGGTTATCTTTTATGCCCTGGAGCATATGAAATTCATCTTCTACAATCAATATTCTATTCATGGTGTATGGTTATTTAATCGGAAAAAGTATTCTGAATGTTGATCCTTTATCTTTTATGCTTTCTACTTCAACAGATCCATGATGTGCATCCACGATATGTTTTACAATGGTTAATCCAAGTCCCGATCCCTTTGCTTTAAGTGCAAGATTCTTTTCTGTGACACGATAAAATTTATCAAAAATATGTTTCTGATGGTCGGCAGCAATTCCTATTCCTTTATCGTGGACTTCGATAAAAACAAATTTGTTCCTTCTTCCTGTGACCAGCAATATATTTTTATTCTGATCGCTGTATTTAATAGCATTATCCATCAAATTTACCAAAGCATCTGTAATGGCTTCAGAGTCGCCTTCTATTTCAGGAAGTTTCTCAGCGAGGGTGGCAGAATAGGTAAATTCATTTTTTTCGAGGCGGACTTTATACGTCGATAAAACTTTATCCACAATGGAATTAAGTTGTACCTGCCCAAAGGTATAAACCCGCTTTCCACTCTCGATATGTGAAAAGTTGAGGATTTTATTAACAATATCGGTTAGTCGCTGTGCTTCCTGAAGTATTATCGCATAGTATTCGTGAACTTTTTCTACTGTTTTCACTCTTCCCATCTCCAATGTTTCGATATACATACAGATAAGCGCCAAGGGTGTACGGATCTCGTGCGATACATTTGATACGAAATCGGATTTTAGCTGAGAAAGTTCCATCTGCTTGCGAACGTTTCGGTAGATTAACCATATTCCTAAAAACAGCACCAGGTCTACAATCCCAATCAATATAAGGTCCTTTCTTGATCGCGATTCGGCCAGGTCGGCAATGGTTTTATCTTTTAATTCAATTGCCATGGAATAACCATTCAACAGCCAGAAAGGTTTCTTATGTTCAGGATTAACAGACTGATATTGCTTGTCTGAGCTATATATCACTGCATCATTGTCTGTTCTCAACGCTGAAATATAAAACTTATCACGGGCAATCTCCTGGATTTTTGGATCCAGTATTTCACTGATAAAACGCTGAGGATCCAGGATAATAATATTGTAAAACACGTCATCCTTAAATTCACAGGCAAACAGGATAACCTGGAAATAACTTTCCGGGATCTCGAACGATTGTATTTTCTGATAGTTGCCCTGTAAAAACGTTACCAGCCTCGATAGTATCGAATCATTCCTTAAAAGAATCCTGTGTATAATTTCATTATCAGGCGTTTCATTCTCCGCAATTTCTTGCTTAAGGACCAAGTTTAGGTTTATATCATATTGCATTACGCCTGCCGCAACGGGTACTTCGTTAATAAATTTTTGAAATGCTTCTTCCCTTGAATAGCTGCCGTCTTTCAATATCGATTTTAATTTTCCGGCCCAGCTGCTCATCACATCTTCCGAATATTGATTCACCGAGAAGAGAATTGCATCCAGCTGATTGAGATAAATTTCTTCAATTACCTGCTCGTTCTCACGCAGTGTGCCTATTTCATAAATTGAAAAGATAATAGTGGGAAGTATTAATATAACCAGGAATATAATAATTGTACCTCGAATCTTCTTAAACATTCTTCTCATTGTTTTTCTTTGGGAAAATGGCTATTGGCATGCCAAAATACAAAATTCATGATGATTTCAACAATAAAAGCTGCGTATTGTTTTAGCTTTAATACGATTCAACTATATCGGGCTAATTTAACGGCAGTTTTTAATCGATAAGATTTTCGTTGCTTATCGGGTTTAAACAATCAGTCTTTTGTATTTTAGAGCATAATCTGGAGACAATGGAAACTGCAGTAAAGTTTATTAAAGAAAACAGGAGCAGAATACTTGATGAACTATTCGGATTATTACGTATTCCTTCTGTCAGCGTCGATAAAAACAACGGTGAGACCATGGCCAGAGCAGCTGGCTATGTGAAAGATATGTTGCTGAATGCCGGAGTTGATAAATGCGATGTGTTTAATACAAAGGGCTGGCCGGTCGTGTATGCTGAAAAGATAATTGACCGGCAAAAACCAACAATAATGGTATATGGACATTATGATGTTCAACCTCCGGACTCCACAGATGAATGGATATCGCCGCCTTTCGATCCTGAAATCAGAGATGAAATTATTTATGGCCGTGGGGCTGACGATGATAAAGGTCAGCTCTTCATTCAGTTTAAGGCATTTGAATTTTTGATTAAAGAAGACAAGTTACCATGCAATGTTAAATTTCTGATCGAGGGTGAGGAAGAAATAGGTTCCCCATCGTTAAAGAAGTTTTGCATCGAACATAAAAAAATGCTGGCTGCCGATATCATTCTGGTTTCTGATACTACTATGCTTTCGATGGATGCCCCAACGCTTACAGTTGGTTTGCGGGGTATTGCCTATTTTGAACTGATCATAAATGGTCCTAACCGCGATTTACATTCGGGTTTGTACGGCGGGACAGTTAATAATCCTGCCAATGCCCTTGCTGAAGTTATTTCAGGCTTGAAGAATGATAGAGGAAGAATTACTATACCTGGATTTTATGACGATGTGCAGGTGTTAAGCGATGAGGAAAGAAGTCTTCTGAATAATATTCCCTTTAACGAAAAAGAATTCGCAGACCGGATCGGGGAGAAGATTCTGTTCGGAGAACAACATTACACTACCATCGAAAGAATGTCTATCCGACCTACATTGGATGTCAATGGCATTGTAAGTGGCTATATCGGAGAGGGAACAAAAACCATTCTTCCGGCAAAAGCATCAGCCAAAATATCAATGCGGTTAGTTCCGTATCAGGATCCCAATAAAATAGAGGAACTCTTTAAGAACCATCTGAAGAAGATCATGCCGGTCGGAGTAGATTACAGGCTCGATGCCCTGCATAGCGGAAATCCATATGTAATTCCCTGGGACCAGAGAGGTACCCGTGCCGCGATCAAGGCTATTGAAAAAACTTTTAACCAGAAACCTCTGCCGGTTCGCAGCGGAGGGAGTATACCGGTAATTTCCGACTTTGAAGAGGTGCTGGGCATTAAATCAGTTCTGTTTGGCTTTGGACTCGAATCGGATGCAATACATTCGCCTAATGAACATTTTCCACTCAGGAATCTTTTCAAGGGAATTGAAACGATTCCCTGGTTCTATCATTATTTTACTCATCAATAAGCATTTTAGCAGGTAAGAGAAAACATTCAATAATAACTTATTCTTGCCAAAATGTTAAAAGTTCTGAATACGAAACTTATATATTTGCATAATTAAAAATCACAATCCATGGCCACTATAAGATTTAACGCGATTAATATCGCAAACTCACGCAGACCTGTTGAGTTTGAAACGCCATCAATTAAAACCTCCGAATATTTTGGGATGAATGTTTTTGATAAGGAGAAGATGAGACGCTATCTCTCACAGGACGCTTACGAGGGAGTGATGGAATGTATTGAGAAAGGCACGAATATCGATCGCCGCCTTGCCGACCGTGTTGCTATGGGTATGAAGGTATGGGCTATTGAGATGGGAGCTACTCACTTTTCGCATTGGTTCCATCCGCTTACAGAGGGTACTGCCGAAAAGCACGATGCTTTTCTTGATTTTTCGGAAGATGGTAAAACGTTTGAAAAATTCTCAGGACAACACCTGGCTCAACAGGAGCCTGATGCAAGCAGCTTTCCTAGTGGGGGTATTCGAAATACCTTCGAAGCCAGAGGATATACAGCATGGGACCCAACATCTCCTGCTTTCGTTGTTGGGAATACGCTGAGTATTCCTACTATTTTTGTTTCTTATACAGGCGAATCGCTCGATTATAAAACGCCTTTGCTGAAAGCTCTTTCTGCTATTGACAAAGCTGCTGTTGCTGTATGTGAATATTTCGATAAGGATGTTACTAAAGTCCATGCTGCACTGGGAGTAGAACAAGAATATTTTTTGGTAGATGAGGCACTGTATTTTGCCCGTCCCGATCTTGTTATGACCGACAGAACTCTTGTCGGACATGCTTCAGAGAAAGATCAGCAACTCGATGATCAGTATTTTGCATCAATTCCTGAAAGAGTGGGCGCTTTTATGCGTCAATTTGAGATCGAAGCATACAAACTAGGGATCCCTCTGCATACAAAACATAATGAAGTTGCGCCCAATCAGTATGAGGTTGCTCCTATTTATGAGGAGTGTAACCTGGCAGTCGATCATAATGTTCTGTTGATGGATATCATGAAACGGATTGCCCGCAGGCATCATTTTGTAGTATTATTCCACGAGAAACCATTTAAGGGAATCAATGGTTCCGGTAAGCATAATAACTGGTCACTTATTACAAATACTGGAGTTAACCTGCTCTCTCCAGGCAATAAACCTAAAAGCAATATGCAGTTTCTGAGCTTCCTGGTATGCACCCTGAAAGCTGTTTATAATCATCAGGATCTTTTGCGGTCAAGCATTGTGTCTGCCGGTAATGCTTTACGCCTTGGCGCCAATGAGGCTCCACCACTTATAATGTCGGTTTTTGTCGGAAATAAGATTTCCGAAATGCTCGATGAGCTTGAAGTAAGGGTTACAAACAAAAAGATGACTCCCGATGAAAAAACAGGTTTGAAGCTCGATGTCGGGAAAATACCCGAAATTCTTCTTGATAATACGGATCGCAATCGGACTTCGCCTTTTGCATTCACGGGTAACCGTTTTGAGTTCAGGGCTGTCGGTTCATCAGCCAATTGTGCTGCAGCCATGATTGTTCTGAACACGGCTGTTGCACACCAGTTGCAAATGTTCAAGAAAGATGTTGATGAACTGATTGAGAAAAATGTTAAAAAAGATGAAGCAATCTTCCAGGTAATACGCCAGTATATTATTGAATCGAAAAATGTACGTTTTGAAGGTAATAGTTATAGTCCTGAGTGGCATAAGGAAGCTAAAAAACGTGGTCTTTCCAATGTTACCAATGTGATTGAGGCACTCGATGCCTATGTTTCTGCCAAATCAAAGAAACTATTTAAAACGATGAAAGTCCTTAATGAAAGAGAACTGGAAGGGCGCACCGAAGTGAAATTTGATAATTATACCAAACATATTCAGATAGAATCGAGAGTAATTGGTGATATTGCGCTTGGACAAATTGTGCCAATTGCGATCGATTATCAGACCCGGCTGCTTGAAAATGTGAAGGGATTAAAAGATATTTTTAGTGAGGCTGAGTATAAAAATCTTGCCGGTGCAAGAATAGAGCTCATTAAAACGATATCGGAACATATTTCTACTATTAAAGCCAAGGTATATGAGATGACCGAAGCACGAAAAGTTGCCAACGTGATAATTGATGCGCGTGAGAAGGCAATTAAGTATTACGATACGGTGTTGCCTTATATTGAAGAAATTCGCTATCATATCGATAAGCTGGAAGAAATTGTCGATAACGAAATGTGGCCGTTACCAAAGTACCGTGAATTGCTCTTCTGCAGGTAGAAAGAGTATTTCTGATACACAGTCACCTTTCATAAATAATTTACATTTTTTTTGTCAATATTCTTCTTCGGAATAAAGACCGGAATCATTTCTTTTCCAGCGAATTCATTAATTTTAGTGTTTCATATTGTGTTTATTCATATTTCATGAAGAGAGCTGAGATATTAAAATTGCTGGAAGACAGCAGGGCTATTAAAATAAAATTTGCAGTAGCTGATATCGATGGTATTTTGCGGGGAAAAACAATCAGCATCGATAAGTTCCTGCAGGTGGCGGAAACAGGCGCTGGCTTTTGTGATGTGATCTTCGGATGGGACTCGAATGATGCATGTTATGATAATGTAAAGATCACGGGATGGCACACAGGTTATCCCGATGCGAAGGTTCGTATCGACCTGGCTACTTACCGTAACATTCCATGGGATAACAATCTTGCATTTTTTCTTGCCGATTTTAGCGATCCTTCAGGGAACGATCTGGCAGCTTGTCCAAGAAGTCTGTTAAAACGTATATCCGCTCAGGCTGCTGAAATGGGTTTTCTTCCATTATTTTCTCAGGAAATTGAATGGAGCAATTTCATTGGTAAACCGAATGAATTAGCCAGCGACCATTATTCGAACTTAGAGGCCCTGACCCCTGGAATGTATGGTTACTCACTGCTGCGACCGGCATTAAACAACGATTATTTTAACGATTTGTTTAATCTTCTCGCCCGTTTTGATATTCCGCTTGAAGGATTACATACCGAAACTGGTCCGGGGATATACGAAGCCTGCATTATTGCCGATGAGATTGTCAAGGCCGCTGATAAAGCCATTCTTTTCAAACAGTCTGTAAAAGAAATAGCCTATAAGTATGGTATCGTTGCAAGCTTCATGGCAAAAATAAGTTCCAATCTGCCCGGTTGCGGAAGTCATATCCATCAGAGTTTATGGAATTTAACCGGGAAGAAGAACCTGTTTTTTGATGCCGGCGATCAGAATAATATCAGTCCCCTCATGAAACATTACATCGCCGGCATACTGTTTTGTCTTCCTCATATTATGCCCATGTATGCTTCTACAATAAACAGCTATAAGCGACTGGGAGGAGGAGCCTGGGCACCGGCAACGGTTAGCTGGGGTTTTGATAACAGAACAGCTGCATTGCGTGTGATCACCTTCGATGAAAAATCTACCCGTTGTGAAATGAGAGTTCCCGGGGCAGATAATAATCCTTATCTGAGTATGGCTGCATGCCTTGCTTCAGGTTTATACGGTATCAGAAATAAACTTGAACTGACGATACCGGCTGCAGTCGGGAATGCATATGAGGTGAAAGAACATGATCGTCTGCCACTGAATCTTCTGGATGCAACGCGTATCATGAAACAATCGAAGGTAGCCACAGAATTATTCGGTGAATCATTTGTTGAACATTTTATTGCAACCCGTGAGTGGGAATGGAAACAATTCTCAAAAGAAGTGACCAATTGGGAAATTAACCGGTATCTCGAGATAATCTGATTCAGCTATGCGCAATATCGATATCAACAAGATCATTCTTAAAGCCTGGGAGGCATACGACAACACCCACAAGATCCAGGCGATTTATGACGTCAGCGCGAAAGTCTCAACAAATCATGTTTTTAAAGTAGTCTTTGAAAACCGGAACCCGGTTTTTGCTAAACTGTCGTTCTATGGCAAGTTCGAGCATTTTAAGGAAGATCATATTATTATCAATAACCTGGCAAATAACCTCGAATCACCTTACGAGAACTTCCTGGCACGCTCGCTGGTAAAAAATAACCAGGTATACATATACAGGTATAAAGAAGATTATTTGGACACCTGGATCATTTTCTATAACCCGATGCGCTCCAAGAAGAAACTTCCACGAAGGCTCGATGAAAAAAACATCATCAAACTCGGGTCTGAACTGGCCCTGTTTCATAAAGCCTGCATGAATGTAAAGGCTTCCCTCCCGGAATCGTCTAAGACCATCATTTCGGATATCGAATACCTGGTTCGCATACTCGATGCCGGAGGCCTTTGCGAATTCTCGGGGCACCTCGACCAGATCAGGGAACAATGCGATGCTTTTTTAATTAATACAGAAAAACTGAACTATGCATCGGATTTTAATACGATACCTGTCTTCATCGATTGGAATATAGGTAATTTCAGTGTTACGGGCGATGGCCGGTTATATTCCCGATGGGATTACGACTGGTTCAGGATGTCATCGCGAATGCTTGACTTTTACTTTTTTAGCCGTGTGGTTTCGGATGTTGGCGATAAAACGATTTTCAGTTACCTGCCCAATCCTTTGATGGAGGACAGGTTTATCCTGTTCCTCAAAGAATACCATAAAGTATATCCTCTTACTGAAAATGAAGTGCGGTTTATAAAAGAGGCATACCGATTCTTTATTTTAAATTATGTCATCAAAGACGGGCGTTACTTCTATCATGAGATGTATGCCAATAAACTTCAGAAGGAAGCCTATGAGCTATACTTCCCAACCATCGATAGAATATTTAATGCCGATCGCCTCTTAAAAGCTCTCAGGATTTGAGATAGAGGAGAAAATTTTTACCATGTTAAATATACTATTCCATTGAAAATAGAAAAATTTAGTCGGATCGCGCAGAACTATAAAGCCATTTTCTTCGATGCATATGGTGTTCTGAAAAATTATAACGGGCTATTCCCCGGGATCGGGAAAACATTTCATTTTTTAAAAAAGAGAGGCATTGATTACTTTGTTCTTACTAACGATGCCTCCAGAAGCCCGGAACAACTGGCCGAAGCTTATCATGAACTGGGCAATGGTACCATAACGGCCGGTCACATTATTTCGTCGGGGATGCTGGCCAGGGAATACCTGCAGAATAAAATCCGAAAAGGGACGGTAGCTTACCTTGGAACAGCAGATTCAGCACACTATATCGAGAGTGCGGGGCTTAATACAATCTCGTTCGATGCTATCGACCTCCACGACCTTGATAGCGTTTCAGCCCTTGTCTTTCTCGATGATGAAGGCTTTAACTGGAATGCTTATATCAACAAAGCAATTAACCTGCTTAGATTAAAAAATATGCCGGTGATTGTAGCTAATACCGATGTTGCTTACCCTGTCAATAAGCACGAAATTGCTGTGGCCATCGGTGCAATTGCCGATATGGTTGAAGAAATCGTTGGGAAGAAATTCATTCGTTTTGGCAAGCCCGATGCACAAATGTTCATGTTTGCTTACGAAAAGCTTCTTGCCTCTAAACAAATTGGTAAGAATGAAATCCTGATGGTAGGAGATACACTCTTCACGGATATTATAGGCGGAAATAAATTTGGTTTTGATACAGTGCTTGTACTATCGGGCAATACGTTGCCGGATGATGCGGAAATAAAGATCGCCTCAACCGGCATTATTCCAACCTACATTTGTGAGTCTGTAATATTGTGAATTCCTGTTCAATTCATTAGATAGTTGATATCTGAAATCAGGGGTTGGATTGAACGATAAGAAAACATTCCCAGAGACTAGCCACAAGCTTATATAGCTATATTGAAAAGTAGTTTACCAAGTGATAGAACTTGATAGAATTTCATGCATAGTTCATTTCAGGGAAATGATAACATTCATTAATTATAAATTGAACGTTTCACGCCTGAAAATCCCTATGGCATAATTATTATGAGTCTGAACAACTCCCCATACCGAACGCCCGCCTTAACTGTATTGTTGAGTCGGGAACGTTCGGCTGGGTAGCAGCTCGAAACAAGCGACTACTCAAACCGGAAAATGCGAAAAAAAACTGCATCCTTTAGGATGCAGTTGCTGCTATTTTAGATTCACTCTTTAATGAAGCACTAGCCATTGTGACCGTTTTAATAATCCGTGCTGCAACTTTATACGGATCCGCGGCGGAATTTGGCCTTCTGTCTTCCAGGTATCCTTTCCAACCATTTTCAAGGGTGGCTATAGGAATCCGTATAGATGCACCGCGGTCTGAAATACCATAGCTGAATTTATCGATCGATTGTGTTTCGTGTTTTCCTGTAAGCCGCAGGTGATTATCGGCTCCATACACTGCAATATGTTCTTTTATCACGTTGCCGAAAGCGCTGCACACTTTTTCATAGGTTTCTTTCGATCCGCATGTCCGGAGCAATGTATTCGAGAAGTTGGCATGCATACCTGAACCATTCCAATCGGTATCGCCCAGGGGTTTACAATGCCAGTTGATCATTACACCGTATTTTTCAGCGTTCCTTTCAGCAAGGTAACGTGCAATCCAAACCTGGTCGCCTGCTTCATGAGCGCCTTTGGCAAAGATCTGGAATTCCCATTGCCCGGCAGCTACTTCGGCATTGATACCTTCAATGTTTAGTCCGGCTTCAATACACTGATCGAGATGGTCTTCTACGATTTGCCTTCCGAATGCTTTGGTAGCTCCGACACCGCAATAATAGGGTCCCTGCGGGGGAGGATATCCTCCCTCAGGAAAGCCAAGCGGAAGGTTAGTTTCCGGATTCCAGAGAAAATATTCCTGTTCAAAGCCGAACCAAAAATCAGCATTATCATCTACAATATGAGCACGACCGTTCGAAACATGCGGCGTGCCATCGGCATTTAATACCTCGGTCATCACAAGCCAGCCATTTTTGCGGGCCGGGTCAGGAAATAATGCTACAGGTTTTAACTGCAGGTCCGAAGATCCGCCCGGTGCCTGCTGAGTGGATGAACCATCAAATGCCCAAACCGGGCAATCGCTTAGTTTACCGCCGAAATTGCTTACAATTTTTGTTTTACTTCTGAGACTTTGAGTTGGCTCGTATCCGTCAAGCCAGATGTACTCGAGTTTTGATTTCATCGTATCGCTTTTTAAGTTAATGAATTCGATTTACTACCCTGGTACAAAAATACAAAAAAATATTAATAAACAAATTTAATATTGTAAAAAATGGGGGTATGATATAAAATAATGCATAAAATATGAAATCACCCATAGAAAAAATGGGGTATACTAAAAAATAATATATGAATATGACAATTTGCCTCAACCGCCATGTGTCTGCGCCGAGCCTCCTTCGCCGAAGTAGCGTTGCTACGTAGGCCAAGAGTCGGCTACGGTGCAGGCGCAAGCACGTAGTGCGTAGGTGGTAAAATGGGATAATTCGAATTGATAGGAACTTATGAGTGGGAGGATAAAAAGAAACCTTCGTAAACCTGGTATTTTTCTCCGCCGTAATATGGAATACCTTTGGTGTTACGAAGGTTATAGGCAATCTGCAAAGATGCAGGCAATAAATATACTAATTTATTCCTGAAACTAAATTATTACAAGCGATAGCGCAGTAAAAATTAGAAGTTGAAGGAATCCCGATAGCGTAAGCGTATCGGGATAAATGAGTTTAACCTGCCCCATCGAATTCGTTTACAATGACGTCAAGATAGGTATTCTGCCGCGTATAACGATTTTTGCATGGGTACCTTTAAAAGACCCTGTTGGTTTGTGCAAGCGAGTTTCATTCCAATATCACTTTAACCAGGTCGGGCGAATTGTTTACCTGCACAAAATAGAGTCCCTTCCTGAGGGATGAAACATTGATCTCACCTCCTGTGTTTATATGCTCTATATTCATCACTTTAATACCCAGCACGTTATATATAATAATCGTACTATCCGGCAAAAGATTGCTTAATTGTATTTTTGTACTTGCAGGATTGGGATATACGTTTTGTGTCAGATCTGGTGACGGGTCAATATGCGAGCATCGCATACTATTATACATAATCCCAAACATAGTGCGATTCATCCACGCCAGGTCCTCCGTGGCATCCGGCATAGCAGGATCGTCATTGTCCCATGCAGTCTGACAATCACGTGCATCAGGGCCATCTGTATCATTGTCGTTAAAGTGAACATCAAATCCATCAACACTACAGTAACTCAAAATATATTCCGGTTCCTGGGCATCGCTTAAAACAGCTGTCCAGGGGATTCCAACTTCGAGTATCCACCCGTTAGCAGTATTTTCATAGTATACATTCCCGGCATATTCGCTTTGGTCGGCACGGCCCGGCATTTGAGCCGAGTCGAGGATGCCTCTGTTAAATCGCAATTGAATGGTATTGGTATCATACTCAACAGTTGTCCCCACCGTATCGAGGCTGATAAATACTTCAACATTGTCCCAGGTCCAGGGGTTCGGACTGGTGGTATAGGGAATTTCACAGGCATAGTCATCCAGTATGGTACAGCAGATATATAGTCTTTCCATACTGCAGCAAACCCTGAAAGTAGCTGTGAAATCAGCATCAGCGCCGGTGCTGCCTCTAACATTAAAAGCCGTGGTTGATTGCTCATCTGAATAGTAATCCTCGTCTGCAACTCCATCTATTGTCATAACAGCACCAACAGGAACACAGGGAACCCAAAGTGACCTTACAGGCTGAGTCATAGGTGCAGCCATAATAATTCCGGTAACTGCCAGTAAATAGGCAGCAAAGCATAATGTTAGTAAATGTGATTTCATAAGCATGGTTTTTAATCGAATTCAAAAAACACGTCCTTTGTGGGTGGTTATGTTTTGTTGGCTATGCCCTGATCTCCAAAAATATTGGAATCATGGAATGATGGAATTTATGGCATAACCAGTAATGTTTTGACTTTCTCATTTTTCAATATTCCATTTTTCCAGTTTTCCTTTCTCTTTTATTTTCACATATGACATTTCTTTTTATTATGAAGCCACCTCCTGTGAGGATGGTTTTTATACTTATTCTTTTACAAAACGCGAAATGTCCCTGTTATTGATGATAACAGTATAAAGGCCATTTTCAAGCATCGAAATGTCAATACTTTCCTCTCTGTAAACATCTTTTACTTCCAACACCAAGGTCCCTGAAATATCATAGACTAATATGTTATTCTGCAGCAACTCACAATTGATAAGTTGAAATTTATCGGTGGCAGGATTAGGGTACACCAGTTGTTCAATATACCTGGGAGAATCAGGTATAAATATACTATACGGGGGGCCATATGAAACTGCCCAGTGGTAGTTCAGGGTCATTACTCCAAACATCGTCCTGTTATTCCAAGCCAGGTCTTCTGTTTGATCCGGCATGGCAGGATCATCATCGTCCCAGGCAGTTTGGCAATCCCTGGCATCGGGTCCGTCAGTGTCATTGTCAGCGCAACTTACATCAAATCCGCTTACAGTCGAAACATATGCTTCAAAATCTTCGGGTAATTGCCCTTCACTCAGCACAGCTGTCCAGGGGATTCCCACTTCGAGCACCCAACCATTGGCTGTGTTTTCATAATAAACATTGCCGGCATATTCGCTTTGGTCGGCACGGCCCGGCATTTGAGCCGAGTCGAGGATGCCTCTGTTAAATCGCAATTGAATGGTATTGGTATCATACTCAACAGTTGTCCCGACCGTATCGAGGCTGAGGAATACTTCAACATTGTCCCATGTCCAGGGGTTTGGACCGGTGGTATAAGGAATTTCGCAGGCATAGTCATCCAGTATGGTCCAGCAGATGTAGAGTCTTTCCATACTGCAGCAAACTCTGAAAGTAGCTGTGAAATCAGCATCAGCGCCGGTGCTGCCGTAAATATTAAAAGCCGTGGTTGATTGCTCAGCTGAATAGCAATCCTCGTCTGCAACTCCATCTATTGTCATAACAGCACCAAAGGGAACACCTGGAATTTCAAGTGACCTTACAGGCTGAGTCATAGGTGCAGCTATAATAATTCCGCTAACTGCCAGTAAAAAGGCAGCAAAGCATAGTGTTAGTAAATGTGATTTCATAAGCATTGTTTTTAATCGAATTCAAAAAACACGTCCTTTGTGGGTGGTTATGTTTTGTTGGCTATGCCCTGATCTCCAAAAATATTGGAATCATGGAATGATGGAATTTATGGCATAACCAGTAATGTTTTGACTTTCTCATTTTTCAATATTCCATTTTTCCAGTTTTCCTTTCTCTTTTATTTTCACATATGACATTTCTTTTTATTATGAAGCCACCTCCTGTGAGGATGGTTTTTATACTTATTCTTTTACAAAACGCGAAATGTCCCTGTTATTAATAATGACTGTATAAAGTCCGGGTTCAAGCATAGATATATCAACACTTTCTTCCCTGAACATATCTTTAACTTCAAGTACCAAAATACCTGAGATATTATAAATCGATATGTTATTTAATGGTAAGCAACAGTCAGTAAACTGTATTTTTTTTGTAGCAGGATTCGGATAAACAAGTTGCTCCATATAACTTACCTGGTTAGGTGTTATTGCTTGATAAGGTGGGCCATATAAAGCTCCCCATGTCATAATCCCAAACATTGTGCGATTCAACCAAGCCAGGTCTTCTGTTTGATCCGGCATGGCAGGATCATCATCGTCCCAGGCAGTTTGGCAATCCCTGGCATCGGGTCCGTCAGTGTCATTGTCAGCGCAACTTACATCAAATCCGCTTACAGTCGAAACATATGCTTCAAAATCTTCGGGTAATTGCCCTTCACTCAGCACAGCTGTCCAGGGGATTCCCACTTCGAGCACCCAACCATTGGCTGTGTTTTCATAATAAACATTGCCGGCATATTCGCTTTGGTCGGCACGGCCCGGCATTTGAGCCGAGTCGAGGATGCCTCTGTTAAATCGCAATTGAATGGTATTGGTATCATACTCAACAGTTGTCCCGACCGTATCGAGGCTGAGGAATACTTCAACATTGTCCCATGTCCAGGGGTTCGGACTCGTGGTATAAGGAATTTCGCAGGCATAGTCATCCAGTATGGTCCAGCAGATGTATAGTCTTTCCATACTGTAGCAAACCTTGAAAGTACCTGTGAAATCAGCATCAGCGCCGGTGCTGCCTGTAACATTAAAAGCCGTGGTTGATTGCTCAGCTGAATAGCAATCCTCGTTTGCAACTCCATCTATTGTCATAACAGCACCAAAGGGAACATTTGGAATATCAAGTGACCTTACAGGCTGAGTCATAGGTGCAGCCATAATAATTCCATTAACTGCCAGTAAATAGGCAGCAAAGCATAGTTTAATTAAACGTGGTTTCATAGGCGGGATTTTAGAAGTAACTGTATATAGATGAAAATCAGGCTTAAATGGTTGCTTGATAACCGAATGAATTACTATACTTAATAATTCCCGAGCTAAAAATTCCAGATTCCTGCTCTAATCCCACTTCGTCGTGATAAGGCCGGAATGTATCATTTGATTAAGAACCACCAGAACTCATTAAATTATTTTTTTTTGGCCATATTCCAGAAGCCTAGTACACCCAGGTATAACGAAATAAGAAGTAAAAACCCGATGCTGGCAGTCAGGCCGATAGTATCAATTATTATTCCCATCAGGAAAGGGAATACCGCTCCTCCGGAAATAGCCATGATCATCAGTCCCGATATTTCATTTGAACGTTCAGGCATTTTCTCAACACTCAACGAAAATATAAGCGGGAAAATATTGGCCGAGCCGAATCCAACTAAAGCAATGGCTGCTTTTGTAAGTTGCAGATCATTGCTTATAACGAGCACAACCAGTCCGGCGATAGAAAGCAGAGACGAGATTAAAAGAAACAATCGTGAAGAGAGCTTCTTCAGGATCAACGCTCCCAGGAAACGCGATGCCATCAACGCAAAAATATATATGCTTATACTTTTCACCGCTTTATCGCTCCCAATGTTAAATTTTTCAAGGAAACGTGGAACACCTGTGTTCATGCCGACATCTAGGCCGACAACAATAAAAATACCCAGCACCATTAACAGCACATACCTGTTCCCCAGCAACCGGATGCATGGACCAAAGGCAGCCGGTTTATCCTGACGTTTGCTTTCTTCAATGGTTGTGAAGTACAGCCAAACCATTGAAAGTATCGAAAGCGTACCATACAGAAGAAATATAAATTTCCAGTCGCCGAGCTTGTTCGCAAAGAAAACTGTGAGCAACGGCCCAAAGAATGCTGCGACCGATTTTATGAATTGAGAAAGCGACATGTTGCTGGAATAACCACCTTTGGGCGAAACATCGTAAAGCAAGGGGTTGAGGGAAACCTGTATAATGGTATTGCCAATTCCCAGCAGTGTAAATGAAAAGACCAGTATCGGGAAACTATATACAATGAAAGGAGCAGCCATAGCCAGCGTGGTAACAATCAATGAGATCATTACCATGTTCTTTTTTCCGATACGGTCCTGTAATATTCCGGTAGGGATGGAAAATACCAGGAACCAGATAAAGATCATGAAGCTCAGGAACTGCGATGTCGTTGCACCCAGTGTGAAATCGTCGGAAGCAAGTTTTACGGCTGTGCCGACAATATCGACAAACCCCATGCAATAGAATGCAATAAAAACAGGAAGTAAGCGCCAGGTCGATTTCATAGATTCAGGTTTAATTCAAATATAATCTATATAATTTTTCTCACAGATGTACACATATCAATTATGTACGGATTTTCGAAGCTGCTAAATGCACTTTCATTGTTTGTTATCTGAGATTATTTGTGTGTTTATCTGTGAATATCTGCGAGATTTAACTGTTATAAAATACTCAATTCAATAAAATAAATTATTGGTTAATAATCGAATTCAGGGTTATGATTTTCAGATCTTTATCAGTAATAATCCTCTCACCGCACGGATCCATTGTTACGGTTACTTTTTTTCCGGGCAGCAGATCGAAATAGTTATCGCTGAAATGCGAATCACAGTCCATCACAGACAGGTAAATATTTTTAGCCAGCTTATCTGCTGAAAGGGTGACTTCTACTTTTCCTTTTTTCTGTTGAATTTGAGGGATTAAATTAACATCAGTTAACTTCAGATTCTTCGGATCGACAAAGAAAAAATGATCGGATGCCAGCAGTTTGCCTTCTTCCATCAGGACAACCTCCAGGAATGCCTCATCCGGCGGACCATCTTTCCTTATCTGGTCATCAGTAAGCACCAATATTTCAACTGATCGTTCGGGGTTAAGCAGAGTTTTAACAGTTTTTTGCGATCGGACCTTACCATTGAACTCTACAATTTTATACACCACGTCAATATTTTTAGCCTCTGCCAGGTCACTGTTCAGATAAACCCGGAAATTACCCCGATCAGGGAAGAAGGAGATTGCTACCGGTGCATAGGCCTTTTTAGCAAAGTATTGCAATGCTTTCCATCGCCCGTAATAATCGATGCTTGACCACGAAGCGACCGGCCAGCAATCGTTTAGCTGCCAGAAGAGGCTTCCCATGCAATAGGGCTTATTCGCCCGGTGGGCAAGGATGGCAGCTTTTATTGCTTCGGCCTGCATTATCTGGCTGACATACAGAATATCTTCAAAATTATCGGGAACAGGATACAGTTTTTTCATATAATCGATGATGCGTGCATTGCCATAACCGCTGCGCTGATGGTGACGCATCACTTCCGATTCGATATTCCAGTCTTCGGGTAAGGTGAATTTTTTCACAGTGTTATAGTCTGGGAACGATTGAAATCCGTATTCGCTCATGAAGCGGCCGATGGTGGTATAAAATGCACTGAATGGCTCGTTGCCATGCCATACTCCCCAGTAATGCATATCGCCCATTGTACTTGTGTAGGTGGAGTGAACGCCCCAATCGGCTGTAGGCGATGAAGGCCAGTATGCACGGGTTTCATCGTAGGCTTCAACCAGGTCGGGTATAATAGAGTGGAAAAGGGTATCGTAACTATGCCATATTGCTTCACGTTGTGCTGGTGTATATTGCTGTTTCCATCCCCAGCCGCAATTCATATCGCCCTGGCACCATGCAACATCGATTTCGTTATTGCCGCACCATAATGCAATGGCAGCATGGTTCCGAAGTCGTTTTACATTATCGATGACTTCCTGAGTCACATTATCAATGAATTCATCATCGCCAGGGTACATACTGCAGGAAAACATAAAATCGTGCCATAGCAGCAGTCCGTACTTATCACACAGTTCGTAGAAGTAATCATCCTCATAAATACCGCCTCCCCAAACCCGCAGCATATTCATATTGGCTTCTGCAGCAGATTTAATGATGTAATCATACCGGTCGTTGCTTACGCGGTTCAGAAAGTTATCATTCGGGATATAGTTGGCCCCTTTAGCAAAAAGAGGTTTACCGTTGATGCTGAAATAAAACGATTTTCCAGTTGAATCCGACTCCCGGACCAGTTCAACGGATCGTAACCCTATTGCCTGTGTTAGTGTATCCAGGATAATATCGTCGCGTGAGATCATAGCATAGAAATGATACCTATGTTGATCGCCCATACCATTTGGCCACCACAGTTCCGGATTCCTGATCTTAAATGGAATGGTAATACTGTTAAGTCCTGGTTCAAGGTCAAATGACGCTTCGGCCAAAGGTTGCTTATCCGAATCTTCCGCGATGGTTATTGTATAATTTCCATGGATGGCTGCCTGTATTTCAGCCACTGCATCGATAGTTGCTTCCGATTCATCGATCAGGCTTTGCTTATAGAAAATATTATCAATCATTACTTCATCGTATAGTACCAGTTCAACCGGGCGCCAGATGCCTGAAGTCACAAAACGGGGCCCCCAGTCCCATCCATAGTGATAAGGAGCTTTCCTTGTAAATACACTTACTTTTTTATCTCCCAGTTCACCCAGTTCGGACAAATCGTTTGCTGCGGGTAAGCCGTAACCCAGTGCTTCCAACTTCTCCAATCCGATATTTACCGGGGAAATGAACTCAATCTCGAGGATGTTTTCTCCAGGGAGTAAAAGTTCCTTTACATCTACCTTCCATTCCCTGAACATATTGTTAGCATCGAGCACACACTGGCCGTTGAGTGTGACTTTTGCATAGGTATCCAGTCCTTTGAAGTAAAGGAATGCCTGATTATGCATCATCTTCGAACTGTCGAGGCTAAATATGCAATGGTATTTCCAGTCTTTTTTATCGATCCACTGAAGTTGTTTTTCGTTGGTACGGTAGAAAGGATCAACGATTTTACCGTTATTCATCAGATCGGTATGAATGCAGCCGGGCACGGTGGCCGGCAACCATTGGGTATCACCTTTCATCTGAAAGGCCCATCCGTTATCCAGGGTTATTACTGTTTTCACAGCATATTGCTGTGTTTGTTTACGGGAGAAAAGCGTGATTGTTGCTGACAAAGCAATCAGACTGCCGATAGAAAAAACAATATTTTTCATAGCAAACTTTTATTTATTGATCAGATCGAGACGATGCATTATTTCGAGACAAGCCCTCGAATTATGGTAGGGGCATTTCCAGAAACCTGCTTTTTCGTGCGACATAATCGGATCACCATGCTCAGTGACCCTGAAAAACCATTCCCCGTTCTTTTTATCGACAACATACTCCTCAATAAAACGGGCAATGTTATATGCGATACTGAGATAGGAGGGATCCTTTGTCAATACATATGCGTTTAAGAAACCGACCACACCTTCAGCCTGCGCCCACCATTCAATTTCGAGTTCAGCATGTTTGCCTTTCCTGTCGTTTTCGTAGTATAGTGCTCCCTTGGGTGAAATACCGGGCTTAACGGCATCGACCATATGAATACACAACCTTGTGACTTTTTTAATAAGTTCTTCATTCCCTGAAATCAGCGCTGCTTCATGCAGCAGCCAGCTAGTTTCAATATCGTGGCCGAATGATATAATGGACGACCGCGAATTCCAGCCGTCATCAAAGAAGAGTATCTGATGAAAATCGTTCTGGTCGATGATGATATCCGTAAAGATACGGATGAGATTATCGAGTTGTCTTTTAAGCACAGGGTCTTTCCAAACCTGGTAAAGATTAGCATACGCCTCTAGGACGTGCAGGTGAGTGTTCATCGATTTTTTCTCATTCATATCTTTTACACTAAGGCGAATATCAGCCATTTCGGCCCATTCGCGGCTGCGTGCTTCGATATAACCGTTCTTCACTTTATCGAAAGAATGTTTTTCAATAAGGTTGAACAGATCAATGGCCTTTTGCAGTACATCTTTATCTTGTGTTACCTTATAGTATTCACTTAGGGCATAGATTACGAATCCCTGTGCATAGATCTGTTTCTTGGTTTCGGCGGGAGAACCATCGGGATTCAGCGCCCAGTAGTAGCCTCCGTTTTGCGCATCGTAAAAGTAGTTGGTGATATATTCATAGGCTCTTTTTGCCAGCTTAAGGTCCTTCTCAATCCCGAGTTTTCGGTATATTGCTGCAAAAGTCCAGAGAATGCGCGCATTCAGCACCTGGCCTTTGGCAGCATTTTTTTCAATGGAAAGGTCATTATTGATTTGACCGTAGAAGCCCCCATACTTATTGTCGATGGCCTTCTCTCTCCAAAACGGCAGTATTATCTTGTGAAGCTGGGTATCCGCAAAATTCCCCAGGTACTGAAGGATTTCGTTTTGTTTCATGAATAGTAATAATTAATGCAATATAGAATAAGGTATAGTATTCCTGTTGAAGATAGGATAAGAAGCGCAATAATAAAAGAGAATTTTAGGGCTGAGAGCATAATTATATAACCACTATGCGATAACGGCGAAAACAAAAGAAAAAATGGTCTGCTAGTGAAGCAAACCATTTTTTCTTACAAGTTGGATGAAATATTCTATTATTCGTAACCTGCATAATTGACCAGGCTGCCGTTCGAATTTATAATCTCAGCAAGCGGGATCGGGAAGAATTCATTTACGCCCACAGTGAAGTTGTTGATTACGGCTGGTTCCTGTGATACACCGCCAAGCCATTTCTGTAACGGTTGGCCTACGATTTTTTCTTCCTGTATACCATAACGGATCACATCAAAGAAACGATGTCCTTCACATGCCAGCTCAAGAAGCCGCTCATTGATGATGTCATCGAGTGTGATTGATGTCAGGTTTGCAGGTACGCCTGTGGAAGCTCCATTCCGTGCACGTGTTCTGACCATATTCACATAGTCGAGCGCCTGAGCTTCGTCGCCTGTTAAAAATGCAGCTTCAGCAGCCATTAAAACAACATCGGCATAGCGGATATAATAGAGGTTATTCGGTCCGCTGCCATCCTGACCGGCTGTCCAGTATTGAGGAAACGAGGACTCATATTTCCGGCTGATCCTGTTGGTTGGCGACTGGTGTGTATCAAGGGTATCCCAAACACCATCGATATTAATAGGATCACCCATATTGCCAATGGTGACAATCTTTCTGGGATCGCCAGGTTCATAGGCATTCTCCAGGTCTTCGGTCGGGCAGTTAAATCCCCAGCCCAGGGTAGTGCCATTGCCATAATTTCTCACAGCCATATAGATAGTGAGATAAGATCCGCGGCTTAGCATATAGCCCAGGTTATCGTTGATCGATTGGGTTGAGAAGATATTCTCAGCTGAATTTTCACCGTCGACAGTAAAAATATACCGATAACCCGGAGTTGAGGCAGGATATATAGGAGAACCATCCTGGTTCCAGTAGGTATCGAACGTTTCACCGTTAATACCCACCAGTGCATATTCTCCTGAGTTGATCACTTCCTCGGCATAAATCAGGGCACTATCGTATTTGTTTTCGCAACCTGTGAAACGGATATCGCCTGGGTAGTTGGCAGCATAACTCGATTCATACAGAAAGGCTTTTGCGAGCAACGATCTTGCAGCGCCCTTTGAAGCCCTCCCGATATTGTCGGCGCCAAGTTCACTTCTTTCAGGCAATAATGGGATTGCAATACGTAGTCGCTCCTGAACAAAGTGTAAACATTCGGCCACCGTATTACGGGACAGACTATATTCCGAACCGCCAAGAATATGGTCGACAATCACTATACCGCCATAGATCTGGGTCATCTTAAAGTGAGCGAACGCACGCAGGAATTCCATCTCTCCTTCGAGGCGGTCGAGTATGGCAGCTGAATCAGCCGCAATGCTTGAATTATTGGACCGATAGGTTTCAATACCCTTCAGGGTCATGTTACAACGCATGATCAGCTTATAGTTATAGTTCCAGTTATTCAGGGAGATAGATCTGTCTTCCGATACTCCGGGATGGCCCTGGTCCCAGTTCTGGAAATCCATCAGGTCTGCGCCTCCCTGTTCTCCTCCGGCTTCAGCTTCGTCGGAAGCAAAACTTCCGAACCCCAGGTACATTACATCCAGGTTATGCAAAGAGGCCGGGCAGGGATTTAATGCTGCATAAGCCCCGGTAGCCAGTTGATTGATACCGGATACGGTTGAGAAATATACCTCTTCGGTAGCTGCCCCGGTCATTTCGGTTTCAAGAAATTCCTTGGTGCAGGATATAGCGAACAATGGTATTATGAACAGTAATAATGCCCATTTATAATAATTCTTTTTTATCATTTTTCTGACTTTTAAAGTTAACAACAAGATTAAAAGGCCAGGTTCAGACCAACAACATACGATCTTGCCTGTGGATATGTTCCCCTGTCGAATCCCTTCTCCAAGATGGAAGTCTCATTGACTTCGGGATCAAAACCGGAATACTTGGTGAATGTAAGCAGATTCTTAGCACCAAGGTAAATACGCAGGCTCTTAATTTTCATTTTTGCTAAAGTTGCTGTCGGGAAAGTATACCCCAGCTGAACATTCTTAAGCCTTAGGTAAGAACCATCTTCAACATAAAGAGCAGAGGAAGACATATCGCCATCCATCCGTAATAGCCCTGTATTAGTATTACGTGCCGGAGATGTAACTGTCGGCAGTGCATTTGGATTGCTGGCATCATAGATTGCAGGAATATAGCTGTCAGATAAATTTCCCGATACATTAACCCCTCCGTTAGGCATTGTGTAGGTGAACACTTTTATCATGTTAAAAATGTCATTCCCATAGCTTCCCTGGAAGAAGAGATTCAGATCGAAATTCTTATAGGTGAGGTTGGTTCCGAAACTATAAATAAAATCGGGGTTTGGATCACCAATTTCTACCATGTCGGCAGAAGTAATTGAACCATCTTCGTTCACGTCTACGAACCTGTAGTCGCCAGGCATAGCAGTTTCATCGGAGGTGGTGTAACTAACGGGGTTTCCATTCTGATCGGTACCCGTTACTGTGGTTGCTCCGTTAGGATCAACAGGAACCCGTCTCCACCTGTTGGCGGAATTCCTGTACCAGGCAAAGTCTTCTTCCTGCCAAATCCCATCGGTCTTGTATCCATAAAAAGCAGATACCGGTCCATCGTTAGTAGTACGACAAATATTGGACAGGTTTCTGCCGGTACCTGCATATAAGGGATCACCAATATCATCGATGGTTGTAATAGCGCGGGTGAAGTTAGCATTCACTTCATAGGTAAATTCTCCAACACGGTCCTGGTAAGAAGCAGTTATTTCAAATCCTCTGTTATCGAGTGTTCCATAATTAACCAGGGGGCGGGTATCAATGTTCGGATCGCCAAGTTCAACCTGGGCATTTGTAACAGTGTAACCTGCATAACCGACAATCGATTTTCTTAGCAGCATATCCTGGTTTTGCCTGGAGAAAATATCAGCTGAGAACGATAATCGGTTATGTAAAAAGTTAAGATCGATACCGATATTTTTCGTTACCACAGTTTCCCATGATAAGTCAGGGTTTCCGGCAGTAATCAAAATGGCGCCGGATGAGGGTTCAAAACCGTCGAAAGGATAGCCGGCAACGTTCAAAGGTGCAACAGAACTCAGGTACTGGAAAGGAGGAATATCGCTGTTCCCTGTTTCGCCATATCCTACCCTGATTTTACCAAAATCGATAATATTAAGATTCTTAATAAAACCGAATTCGCTGAATTTCAAACCGGCTGAAATAGAAGGGAAGTTACCTACCCTTGCATTGGGTCCGAATTTTGATGAATAATCGCGACGTATATTGGCTTGTAACAGGAATATGCCATTATAATCATAGTTCAATCGGGCAAACATGGCGTAGCCCGTTGCTTCAATCATTCTTTGCTGAGTAATATACAGATCATCGGTCAGCGAGAATTCTTCCCAATTGTTAACAGTCAGGTCTGTAGTATCAGAATCAACAGCATCCTGCCTGTTTGTAAAATCATTCGTATAATAGCCCGACTCGTACCCTGCTGTCAGGTTGAAATTATGATTCTTTGCGAGGGTGAATGTATAATTAAAGAAATTTTGCCATTGCCAGCTCTTCGTAGTAGAAGTATTGTAGGTATATTGACCGGGTGACTGGCTTTGAGAAGCGCTGGCATCATCTACATTACCGATCACATATTCCGGTGTAAAACCTCTGAATTCAGATGTGGTATACCTCATTCCGTAGTTGCTTTCGAATGTAAGTCCCTTGAGTATATCGAGGCGAAGAAAAGCATTGCCGCTGATAAGAGGGCTTCGGTTGATGTTGTTATTATACTCGATCTGAGCCATCGGATTTATTGCATTTGACGATAAACCTGCTCCTTTATAAGCATAATTGCCTGAACCATCGGTTGCATAAATGGGTACGAAAGGCAGCATTTGAATGGATGTGCTTAAGGGTGATCCATATTCGTTTCTTTCACCCTGAGTCACATTATTGGTTTGACCGATATTGAAGTTTTCGCCAAGGGTGACTCTTTTTATAATTTTATGTTCCGAATTCAGGCGGAAGGAATATTTCTGGTTTGAAGTCTTACGAAGTGATCCCTGCTCTGAATTATAGTTAAGCGCCATAAAGACTTTTGAGATCTTTCCACCTGCGCCAAGCGATAAATTATAATTTTGCACCAGGGCTGGTCTGAAGATTTCATCAGTCCATTGGGTTGTTGTCAATGGTTCGTTTGTCTCCGGATCAAGATAGTTACCGCTTCCGTCTACAGGGAAATAAGGATCCCGGCCCAGGGTTCCCTGGTATGTATTGTATAGTTCTGCATACTGCTGCGCATCGGCAATATCGATATCTTTCTTCCAGGGTGTCTGAACACCAGTATACATATCAAATTTGACCTGCAACTTACCTTCTTTCCCTTTCTTTGTGGTAATGAGAATAACCCCGTTACCTCCGGCCGATCCGTAAATACTTTGCGATGCAGCATCTTTTAAAATTTCTATCGATTCAATATCCGAAGGATTAAGATCGGACAACGATCCTCCTGAGATACCATCGATTACTACCAGCGGACTACCACCGTTAACGGTAGCCAGGCCTCTGATTCTGACCGACGACTGACTGCCTGGCTGCCCGGAGTTCTGCAATACCATAACCCCTGCTGCCATACCTTGCAACATGTTATCGACGCTGGCACTTGGTAATTTCTGCATATCCTCAACCGATACAGAAGCAACAGAACCAACAAGATCGCTCTTTTTCACGGATCCATAGCCAATTACAACAACCTCAGAAAGCTGCTGCAGATCCTCAATCAGCACAAAGTTCAACTCGGTTACTTCACCGCTGACAACTGCAACGGTCTGAGTCTCTTTCAGAAAACCGACATAATTAACCGAGAGCTCAACACTGCCGGCTGATACGTTTGAGATCACATAGTTACCCGCAACATCACTGACAGCACCTTGTGAAGTGCCTTCAATGACGACGGTGGCGCCAATAATTGGCTCGCCATTAGCATCCTTTACCGTTCCTTTAATGCCTCCCTGCTGAGCTATTAGCGAGGCAGATGAGAATAACATCATTACCAACAGTAATAGGAAGTTGAACTGTTTTTTAAATGATACATTCATAGTTGTGGATTTAATTATTAATACTTAGGGTTACAATTTATAGCTTGATAAATGATCTGTTCCTGTCAATAAGTGCATTAATCTCTTTTACGGTAGCAGCCGACCGTAGCCCGTCTCTGGGCGTGTTAATACAGTAATCGGTCAGCCTGTCCACAGAGGTTGTAGCCACATGCAGCCGTGTATCGGAGCTGGCATAATAGATATAAATAGTTCCGTCAGGGTCGCATATCCAGCCGTTACCAAATACGACATTGGATACATCGCCGACACGTTCTTCACATTGCGGGGCAATTAAATACCCCCCCGGTCGATGGATCACTTTCGACGGATCCTCTTTATCGGTCATAAAGGCATATAATACATACCGTAAACCGGCAGCGGTATTGCGCACACCATGTGCCAGCTGCAACCAGCCATGGGGAGTCTTTATGGGAGCCGGGCCAAGGCCGTTTTTTACTTCCATGATCGTATGGTAAACTTTCGGGTCGATGATTTTTTCATCGTGCACTTCCGCTCTTTCCATGCTATCCGTGAGGCCGAATCCTATACCTCCGCCAGACCCGGTTTCTATAAATCCATCCTGGGGCCTTGTATATAACGCATATTTCCCATTTATGAATTCGGGATGAAGCACAACATTACGCTGTTGCCCCGAATGACTGATCAGATCGGGAAGGCGCTCCCATTTAATCAGATCTTTCGTCCGTGCAATACCACATTTTGCAATAGCAGCTGATGTATCATCGGGATGCTCCGGATCGTGCCTTTCGGTGCAGAAAAGCCCGTACATCCATCCATCTGCATGGGGTACAATACGCATATCATACACATTTGTATCCGGATCTTCTGTTTCGGGCATCGTAACCGGCCTGTCCCAGAAACGGAAGTTATCGATGCCGTTCGGACTTTCCGCTATGGCAAAGAACGATTTACGGTCGACTGCTTCGACACGTGCAATTACAATGTATTTGTGGTTATATTTTATAGCTCCTGCATTGAAGACAGCATTTATACCGATCCGTTCCATGAGGAATGGATTTGTATCGGGATTCAGATCATAACGCCAGTACAAAGGTATATGATCAGCAGTAAGAACAGGATTAATATAACGCTGAACAATGCCGTTGGTGTAACCGGCAGGTTTATTCTTCTTCTTCAGCAGGGCCTCATGGTTTTTCCTCAAAGCTTTCAATCGAGCTTCAAATTTATTCATACATCGTTTTTTATACAGGATTAGAGAATTGAAAGTATCTGAGAGAAAATACTATTTTCAACAGGGTCTGAGACATCGTATTGTTGTTGGCCGGGTTAATGACTTTAAATAGCAAAAATTTCAGTATGACAGTATGCTGAACTTTTTCAAAAGGCGCGTACAAAATTAACAATCTGTTTGAAAGTACATTCATTTCAGTTACTTTTTATAGTCCTTTTTATTTCTGCTCCGGGTATATTACACAAAAATGGATCGTTTCCGTGAAGGAGAAAGTGAATTTCTGCAAATAAAACTTACCTGAGCTATCTAATGACCTTTATAAGGTTATCCTGATGAAGATCATGATCTGCAGTGGTTTTGCACATTTTAGGCATTGACATATCTGCATCAATTCAACTTGAATTTTAGTGTACAACAGGTGCAGGGTATACCTTGAACCAAACCGGTAACCTAATGCACGGCTGAGAATATGCTCACGCAATACAAACATGCACTTGTTGTTGGGGCACAAATGCATACAGTGGCTTTAAAATCACATAAATGGATTCATCCTACAGAGGGATAGTCTGGAATTATCTGCCAAGTGGCTTATTGAGACAATTGCAGCCATATGATAATATACATCAGTTTAGCACTTTTACCTAATTAATGCTTCAACTGAAAAAATAGTTAAAGTTTTGCTAACCCAATACAATATTGCGACCGTTTATGAGTTATTTCAGTAAAGAGACTGTTTAAGTCTGTCTGGTGCCAAAATTTAGCAGTAAAAGACTCTATATCAAATAAAGAATTTTCAGGAATCGATGTTAATATTTCAACAAGTTTTTTACTTTTGCACAGTTTGAATTAAAAATCTAACAGGAAGGGATCGTTATCGGGCTTTGAATCAAAGTGGTATAAGAGTCAATCCATCGACATAATTTCTTTGTTTCAAATCCTGATTTTTACTTGATAATACATGGATGCAATAAATAAATATCTCAGGTATTTTGGCCTTATCTTTGTCGGTTTTTTTATTGTTTTAGGTTTTTTGCTTATTTTTTCGAATTATTTCTCCTATATTCCAAAGAATTTTAGGATTATTTTTGCAGCCATCCTAATATTATATGGTGCATTTCGTTTGGTCACAATAATTACTAAACCAAAACAATTGGATGAAAATGAAGAATAAAAACTTGAAATATTTCGGCCTTTTCCTGGCAGGGTGTTTTCTAGCGACAGCCTTCTTTTTCTCGTGTACCGGTGGTACCGGACCCAAAGTGCCAGATGAAACACCTACACAAGGAAATATCAGGATCAGTATCGATGAATCTTTTCGACTCCTCTTTGATGCACAATTGTATACATTCCATGCTTTCTATCCCAATGCTCATATTACTGCTTCCTATAAACCGGAAATTGAGGTGGTAAATGATTTTTTGCTTGATTCCGTCAGAACAATAGTGAGCACTTACAAATTAACCAAAGAAGAAGAAGAAAGTTTATTAGCCAAACAGATTGTTGCTCGGACTACGAAAATTGCTTATGACGCTCTTGCATTGATATTAAATCCTGATAATCCCGATACACTTTTACGATCAACAGATGTTGCAAATATTTTTAAAGGTAAGGTTACAACCTGGAATACTATCAATCCTAAAAATAAATCTGGCCGGATAAATATTGTCTTTGATAATATCAAATCAGGGAATGTCCGGTACTTTAAAGAAAAATATCATCTTCCAGATACATTACCTGCCAATTTTATGAGTGCCCAATCGAATGAGGAAGTTATTAACTATGTTAAAACCCATCCTGGCGCATTAGGTATATTAAGCTCAAACTGGATTAGTGATAAACAGGATACGGTCAGTGAGAAGTTTCTGAAAGTCATAAAAGTGGCAGGAATTACACCCGAATATGATCCTGAAGGAACAAGATATTTTAAACCCTACCAGGCATATATTGCCGATAAGTCCTATCCCTACGTTCGTGAAGTATATATGATATGCAGGGAAACTTTTACAGGATTGGGCATGGGCTTTATTCAGTTCGTGGCCGGGGAAAAGGGCCAGCGTATTGTGTTGAAATCAAAATTGGTTCCAGCTACAATGCCCATCAGGATTGTAAGTTTAAAATAGATACAGGAATTAAAAACAGAGAATAATGAAAAAGCTTAGTTTATTTTTGATTACTATTTTTTGTTTTCAGGCAGTTGTAAAATCTCAGGATCTGACCTCAGCTAAGAATCTGACACTGAGCCAACGTTTTGAAGATGCCACAGATATGTTTAAACAGCTGATTAAACAGGAACCTGCAAACGGAGATATTTACTATTATTATGGTATCAATATTCTGAACCAATATATTAATGACCCTTTTTCAAATTCAAAAGAAGAAGTTGCAAAAGAGTCAAAATCAATTTTTAAAACCGGAATTGAAAAAGATTCACTGAATCCTTTAAATCATATAGGACTTGGTATTGTCGCATTATTTGAGAAGGGCGATACTTCTCTGGCAAATAAATACTTTTCCAAAGCAGAAGTAACACTTCCTAAAAAGGTTAAAAAGTATTCTGAAAAGAACCGAGAAACTTTACTCCAGTTGATGACAGCAGAACTTTATGCTGACCATCCACGTTTTAAAAGAGCCTATAAACTTGGTGATATGGCCAAGGCTATGGCTACAGAAAACCCGGTTATGGAATCGCCGGATATTTATATTGCTCTGGGCGATGTTTATCTGAGCAATATGAAACCATCTGAGGCTATTCAGAACTATAACCGTGCCCTGTATCTCGATCCCGAAAACGTCCTCCTTCTTACCAAAATCGGGAATATCTATATCCGCGCCCGAAATCTGAATGAATCACGAAACTATTTCCAAAAAGCAAAAGCCATCGATTCTACTTTTGCCCCTTTATATAAAGGTCTTGGCGAAGCTTACAGTATGGCCGGACAACATGATTTTTCAAAAGCCAACTATAAGAAATTCCTTGAGCTTTCGGGGAACAACGTCCCGGCATGGGTAAGCTACATTAACTCACTGTTTAAAACGAACGATTATAAAGAAGTACTTGCCCAGATAGAAGAACTTCAGAAAGTGGATAATTCGCGTAACTATCTGAATCGTTTAGCCGGCTATTCAGCGTATGAAATGAAACCTGCCGATTATGTTAAGGCCAGGAACTATATGGAAACATTCTTCAAAAATACTGATCCGGAGAAGATCATTGTCAAGGACTATTCATATTATGGTAAAATATTGCTGAAATCGAAAGATGACGCCGATATCGATAAAGGGTTCGATTATCTTTGCAAAGCTTATGAAATGGATCCCAGCGATATTAAACTGCTCGATGAAATCATCAATAATGCATATTCGACCGATCGTCTCGAAGTTGCTTCAAAGATGCTCAATGCAAAAATTGAGACCGGAAAAGCATCTACTAACGATCAGATGTTTTTAGGCAAGGTTTACTATAAAGCTAAGCAGTTCGGAAAAGCTGATACCGCTTTTACTGCCGTCACTCAAAAAGAACCGAATAATCTGCAGGCCTATGTCTGGATTGCCAATACATACGCCAGTATGGACCCCGATTCGAAAGAAGGCCTGGCTGAACCAAAATACCGGAAAGTGATCGATATGGCAAGAACGGATTCTGTTAACAACAGCAAAGAGTTGTTCGATGCATATTCCTATATGGGATCGTATTATTTCCTGTCGAAGTATGATCCTAACAGGGCCGAATCATATTTCTGGGCCATCATAAAGTTGGATCCCAAAAACAAAAAATGGCAGGCAAAAGGTTATAAATCACTTGCACTGGTGGAAACAAAAAAAACAAACTATCCCCAGGCTATTGAATATTACAGGAAAGCTCAGGCAGTCGATCCATCGGATACGGATATTGAAAAGGCTATTCGCGATCTGCAGGATATTATCAATGCACAACGGTTACTGAAAAGTGAATAAGGATATAAACATAATATCAAGATAAATAATAACGTAAATAATAATCAAAATTGTAAAGAGATGAGTAATAAAGGACAATCACTTAAGGAAGTATTGCAATCTGCTTTTACCTGGTCAGTTATGATCATTTGTCTTGCTGTTGCAATTTACATTTATAAAGAAATTATGGGTAACCCCATCAACTTTGAGGGAGGCAACCCAAAAGGTCATCCAATCCAGGGTAATTACCTCGGAATTATCTATAAAGGGGGACCTATTGTTCCAATATTAATTACTGTTAACCTGGTATTGTTGGTATTCGTTGTTGAACGTCTTATCACCCTGGCAAGGGCTAAGGGACGCGGTCGTGTTGCTAGTTTTGTAAGAAAGATCCAGGGATTACTGGTACAGGATCAGGTTGAAGAAGCTATGGCATCCTGCGATAAACAAAGAGGTTCATTGGCCAATGTAGTAAAATCGGGACTTCACAGGTATCGCGACCTGCAAAAAGATAAAACCCTGGCAAACGATCAAAAAGTGCTGGCGCTGCAAAAAGACCTCGAAGAATCAACCGCTCTCGAACTGCCTATGCTTTCGAAAAACCTGGTTATTCTTTCAACTATCGCCTCAATATCAGTGCTTATCGGACTGATCGGTACGGTGTTAGGTATGATCCGTGCATTTGCTGCTCTTGCTACTGCCGGCGCACCTGATGCTCTTGCCCTGGCAACCGGTATTTCCGAAGCGCTTGTAAATACTGCTTTCGGTATTACAGGTTCAACCCTGGCAATTATATTCTATAACTATTTCTCAGCCAGAATTGATGCAATGACTTATAATATTGATGAAGTAAATTTCAGTATTACACAGACTTTTGCTGAAAGCTTAAGTAAATAAATAACCTGAAATTAATTCATTATTAATATTATAAAGGGAAGTATATGGCAAAGATAAAAATGCCGGTAAGGACACCTAGAATGGATATGACTCCTATGGTGGACTTATTTTGTCTGTTGTTAACGTTTTTTATGTTGACAACAACATTCAGGCCGCAGGAAGCTGTACAGGTTGATACTCCCAATTCCATTTCAGAACAGATTGCCGTAACCCAGGATATGATGACTATTTATGTATCGAGAGACAACAAGGTGTTTTTTAACCTTGATGCAGGTTCTGATACAGCGTTACATATCCGGCAAAAGGTGTTGAGAGACATTGCTGAATATCAGAAGGTAACTTTTACTCCCGAACAAATTGAAAAATTCGAGAAACTTTCTTCCTTCGGGATGCCCCTGGCAGATCTGGGAAAATGGATTGATGCGGAACCTAGTCAGCGTGATGCAATGCAGGTTGGAATGCCCATAGATTCGACCAATAATGAGTTAGCCCTTTGGGTACACTTTACCCGTCTGGCCGACTCCAAGGTTGAAGCGACTATTAAAGGCGACTCCAAAGCCAACTATAAAACGGTCAAGAAAGTGTTTGATATCTTGCAGGAAAAGAAGATTAACCGCTTTAATCTGATCACCAACCTGGAAGAAGTAGAAATTAATCTTAATGATTTAAATTAAGTAAGTATGGCTGAAATTATTCAAAACGAAGGCGGCGGTAAGAAAAAGGGCAAACGGCGGGCGAAGAAACATTCCACCCATATCGATATGACCCCTATGGTGGATCTGTTCTGCCTGTTGTTAACCTTCTTTATGCTTACCACAGCATTTAGCAAGCCTAAAATGATGGAGATCGCATTGCCCGAACCTCAAAAAGAGGGTGATCCAGCACCCCCTGAAATTCCAAGCAAGAGAGCTTTAACTATCATATTGGATGGAGAAGACAGGGTATTCTGGTATGCAGGCAATGCCAATCCATTAAAGCCTCCACTGCCCACTGTATATATGACGGATTTCAGTAAGGATGGTATCCGTAAGGTGTTACTTAACCGGAATATGGAATTATTTAAACAGATCAGTCAGTATAATAATGATGTGATTACCGGCAAGATAAAAGCACCTCGTGATACGGTTGAGGCTTATATTAAGAAACTCAAGAGGTCCGACAAGACCAGCCCGATTGTGCTGGTGAAAGCAACAGACGGAGCCACCTATGGAGATATGGTCAACATTGTGGATGAATTGACTATTACCGAAGTCCCTGTTTATTCCATTGTGGGTATTAACCTGCTGGATAAACAGATGATTGCGGAAGTAAAAAAGAGTCTTGTTGAATAATATATAGGATAGTATGACTATGCAAGAAACACATAACGAGACTCAGGTTGTCTTTCGGAATATGGATGACCTGGTATTTGCCAAGAGGAATAAACTCTATGGTGCTTATTTTCTGCGAAAGAAATATGCCAAGTATGTATTTGTTTCGTTTTTGATCGCCCTGTTCCTAATGGCTGGAGCGGTGGCAAAACCTCTGTATGAGGCGTATAAGTTGCGGGGTAAAGAGCGTAAACTAGCCGAAAAGAAAGTTGAGGCTGTAATGGAAAACCTTGATCAACAGGATGCTCCTCCGCCTCCTCCTCCACCTCCTCCTGCAGCTCTCCAGCAACAGGTTAAGTTCGTTGCCCCGGTGGTTGTTGATGAAGTCAAGGAAGAAGTCAGCCTGATGACTGCCGACGATCTTCTCGAAACTACTGTCAACGAAGCGCCACCGGAAGAAATTACCGTAGTGCAGGAAGTTGAAACTGTCATCGAGAAAGAAGAAGAAGGCGTATGGTTCGTTGAGGAAAATGCTACCTTCCAGGGCGGTGACCTGAATAACTTCTCAAACTGGGTAAAAGAACGTATTCTTTATCCTGCAATGGCTTCGGAAGCTGGTATTACCGGTAAGGTATTTGTACAATTTTCGGTAAACCGTGAAGGTCAGGTAGTGGATGTGAAAGTTGTACGTAGCGTACACCCGTCTCTCGATAATGAAGCAGTGAGGGTAATACAAAGTTCACCGCGGTGGACACCTGCAAAGCAGAGTGGTACAGCCGTAAAACAAAACTTTGTTATTCCGATAGCTTTCCAGTTGCAGTAAGCATTTACTGTAAAAGTGATATACTTAAAAAGGCCCGTTACCAGGGCCTTTTTTGTATTCTATTGGCTTCATTCCGATACGGAGAAGCATTTCTGAAACAGTTGGATCATCTGCTCATGAAAGTCGGTTATTTCATGGCTATACTTTCCGGCAGAATCTTCCATATTTTTTAGGAATTGAATATCATTAAGTTCATTTTCTGAAGCCCCTGCCAGTTTATGGACATCCAGGCTGAATTTGTTAAAGGAAGATATCAGGTGCTGGACATTATCCCGCAGGCCCTGTGAATTGCTATAACTGTTTTTAGAGAGGGATGCAGCCATCTCTTTATAAAGATTATTCAGCTCTCTTTCCATATGGTGAAGTACCTGCAGGTCGATGATCCTTATAGGGTGTCCTTCATATTTTTGTTCAACCAGGCCTGATATTTCATTCAAAAGCTTATTTGCTAAATTTCGGCATTGAGCAGAATATTTAATGGTTTCTTTTAAAGCTTTTAAATGCTGATCGTTTTCACGCATCTCGTGTTTGATTTTTTCAAAAGCCGATATGCCTTGACTTTCATATCTTCTGTAAAATGAAATGCCCGTTCTTTTTGTATGACGGGTATAAAAAAAGTAGCCAACTGCTGAGAGAATCATTGCAAAACCTATAATAAGGAGTATTGCTTCCATTTTAATGGGTACGTTTTTTTAAGAGATCAACCGGGTATTTAATGTCTATCCGATAGATGAATCCAACTTCATTTCCCGGAGACTTATACAGATTATTAAATAAAATTTGCCGGTTAATCTGCTTAATGCTGCGGTATTAGCAGCTTCAATTTTTGTGGAATATCGACCGGTTAAAATATTCATATATCTGTTTTGCATATAGCGGATTAAGGTTAAATTACAAATAAATACAATTATTTACTATAGGCCTTCGCTCCATGTTATTTCGTTCTGTTGCACCGCTGTATATTATCTTGCATGAAAAGAAAATAAATACTATCTGGCATGAGTTATTGTAATAGCTGTTAGTTAATTCCTTTCAGGATATTAGACATTTTAGTTTAATTTTACGACAATCATCACTAAGCCGAATAAAAATGAGAATTCCGTCATTATTGATTATTATAGGGCTACTCTTTCTGATACCTGGCAATCTGCAATCCCAAAATAAGCGTCTTCAGAGAGCATACGAAACATACGAGGCAGGAGAGTACTTCCAGGCTATCGATATTTTTAAAGACGCGTATCAGAAGATCACGGATAAGAAGGAAAAAGTTCGGATAACATTTTTTATTGGCGAATGCTACAGGAATATTGGTAATGCACAGCAAGCCTCAATGTGGTACAGCAAAGCGATCAGCAAAGAATATGAAAATCCCATTGCCATATTATACTATGCCGATATGCTGAAGATGCTGGGTGAATACGCCGAGGCAAAAACACAATATAGTAATTACAAGGAACTCGTGCCAAACGATTCGCGCGGGAAAGATGGAATGCTGGCGTGCGATCTGGCTATGGAATGGATTGATTTCCCTACGGGATATGTAGTTGAAGAAATGAAGTTCTTCAATTCAAAACTGAACGATTACTGCCCCTCGTTTGTAAATGGAAATTATAACCAGGTGTATTTTACTTCTTCCAGAGAAGAAACATTCGGGAAAAAAGAACATGGCGGTACAGGGCAGAATTTCTCGGATATTTTCGAGTCTTCGATGGACCGGAAAGGTAAATGGAGTACACCGGTTCCCCTGTCGGAAGAAATTAACACTGAAAGCGAGGAAGGAGCTACCTCATTCACACGCGATTTTAACCAGCTGTTTTTTACCCGTTGCGATGTTAGTAAAAACAAGACCATGGGATGCCAGATCTACAGTGCCAGGCGCAGCGGCGAGTCGTGGGACAAGCCGGAATCGCTTAAACTGGCTGACGATAGCATGGTGGTTGCTCATCCTGCAATATCACCTGATGGATTAACATTATATTTTGTTTCCGATATGGACGGTAGTATGAAAAACTCATCGGGGAAGAACAGCAAAGATATTTGGAAAGTAAGCCGTGAAAACTCATCAGCCGATTGGGGTGAGGCAGTGAATCTTGGTGAACCTGTAAATACCCCGGGAGATGAGGTATTTCCGTATGTTCATGCCGATGGCACACTGTATTTTTCATCGAACGGACACATGGGCATGGGAGGCCTGGATCTGTTTAAAGCTGTACCGGTGGCCGGTGGTAATTGGAATATTGAAAATATGAAATATCCGATCAATTCATCGGCCGATGATTTCGGAATCTGCTTCGAAGCTGAACGTGAAGCCGGATTTTTCTCTTCTTCACGTAAAGGAAAAAGCGATGACATCTACATGTTTGTTCTCCCTCCTTTAAAATATACTATTACAGGGGTGGTTAAGAATGAACATACCGATCAGCCTATTAATGCGGCGTCTGTTAAATCGATCAGCAGCGATGGCATCACCATTGAATCAACAACAGGTTCCGACGGAAGTTTCAGGTTTTTATTAAAACCCGGCACCGATTATGTTTTCCTTGCCGAGAAGGAGGGATTCCTCAAAGGAAAGGAACGTGAAACAACCAAGGGTAAAGAGACAAGCCAGGATTTTACTACTACTATCTATCTTGCTCCTATCGACAAAGTGATCCGCATCGAAAACATCTTCTTCGATTTTGCCAGTGCCGACCTGCGGCCGGAATCAACGGTATCACTGGATAAACTGGTAGAAACGCTGAACGATAATCCCAATATTGTTATTGAATTAGGCTCTCATACCGATAGCCGAGGTAACGACGATTTCAACCTCGATCTTTCATATCGCCGTGCACAATCGGTGGTCAATTACCTGATCAGTAAGGGTATTAGTGCTAAACGCCTGGTATCAAAAGGGTATGGCGAAACCCAGCCGAAAGTGGTTGACAAACGCGATCACGATGCCTACCCATTCCTGAACGAAGGTCAGGTGCTTACTGAACAATATATCGGGACTATCAAAGATAGTGATCTGCAGGAGCTTGCTCACTTCCTGAACCGACGTACTGAATTCAAAGTGCTGAGGACAGATTACGTTGAAGGGAGGTAAAAAATATCCGCTTTAAATTAACGTACTCACGATATGGGCTTGCAATTGTTTCATTGGGTCATAACTCTTTATTGAGATTTTATAATGGAACGATGGAGTGATTAAATGTTGGAACACTGGAATATTGGAATAATGCTTGCCTGCCGTAATCCCGAGTATTCGGGATGAAGGCAGGGAATAATGGAATATTGATATACTGTTAACCAGGCCAATGAATATTTAGTTGAGGAGGGGATGAGATGGAGAGATTTAACAGCCATTGGCTGTTGGCAATTAGCAGTTGGCTGTCTGAGAAAAAATTAAATTTCACGCAAAGTTCACAAGGTACTACGCAAAGTCCGCCAGGCAAAAAATCTAAAGTGATAAGCTGATCAACGATAACTTTTCTGTATGTGGTTAAATCTGCGTAACCTGCAAGAAATTGATTATATTCAAGCACCCGCGATTCAGCAACTTGCAACTAAGGCCAAAACAACCAGCGGAATAGCCCGCATAAGGCTCCTGTCGCGAAATATCGATTAAGAGCATGGTTCAAAAAATTTCAGTGGTAGACTTCAGAAATCCTGAAGGGTCCCGATCAGAGCGAAGATTGATCCAACTGGGTTCCGATATCGGTTGTAGTTTCTATGTTACTATTATGCCCGGCCCTGTCACGGATAAAAAACTCGTAACGAATGGTATCGTATGGTGGTAAATCAAGAATGATGATGGAAATAGTCCCCTTGATTGTTTTATTCTGACCAACCCGGTCGAGCTTATCATCGTGCCATATAGTATAGTATGGAGGAGGCATGGAGGAATCAAGTTCAATAGCAATGTACGATGTATCTATTTTTTGGTACGGGTGCAGAAAAACATTATAGTTATTCTCGTTCCATGTTACAGTGTCGACAGATCCTTCATAAATTCCTATGTCAGCATCGCCATCGATAAAGGTAAATTCCAATTCGCCAGCGGTTAAATATTGTTCAAGAAGAGAATCGTAAACCAGGCCAACCTCAAGCGATTTAAATGCAATTTCAGGAATAGGAGAGACCTCTTCTGTCTTAATGCAAGACGAGAATACTACTGAAATTATGAACAGATAGACTAACGACCTCTTCATCGGATCTCATTTTTTCCTCATGAAAATACGAATCGGAACACCCGTAAAGTTATAATTTTCGCGCAATTTATTTTCCAGGTATCGCTTATAAGGTTCCTTAACATATTGTGGAAGATTACAGAAAAACGCAAATACCGGCGATTTATTGGGCAGCTGTGTTGCGTATTTTATGCGAATATATTTACCCTTCACAGATGGAGGTGGCACTTCCCCGACAATCCTTTGCATGAACGTATTCAACTCAGGGGTAGGGATCCTTCGTTCTTTATTCTGATATACCTCGATAGCAGTCTCCAGTACTTTATGAATACGCTGCCTGGTAATTGCCGAAATAAAAATGACCGGAACATCAGTAAAGGGGGCCATGCGCTCACGGACTGCTTTTTCATAATCGCGTGCCGTATTGGTTTCTTTCCCTACAAGGTCCCACTTATTGATGAGGATCACAACCCCTTTATTATTCCTGAGAGCAAGGTCAACAATATTTATATCCTGCGACTCCAGCCCTGTGGTTGCATCAATCATCACCAGGCATACATCCGAGTTTTCAATGGCCCTTACGGAACGTATTACCGAATAATATTCCAGGTTATCCTGGACTTTTCCTTTTTTACGTAGCCCGGCAGTATCTACAAGGTAAAAGTTGTGATTATACTTATTGTATCTTGTATAGATCGAATCGCGTGTTGTTCCTGAAATGGGAGTTACAATATGCCGTTCCTCACCAATGAGGGCATTCAGCAAGGACGATTTTCCCACGTTAGGCCTGCCCACAATGGCAAATTTTGGAAGATCATCATAATTTTCTCCGGCCTGTTTTCTGAATGAAGACACAAGCTTATCGAGCAATTCACCGGTCCCGCTCCCGTTGACCGAGGACACACAGAATAATTCATCCAGCCCGAATTTATAGAATACCTGGGCATCGTATAGCCTTTCGGAATTATCCACTTTATTGACCACCAGGAACACAGGCTTATGGATCTTTCGTAACAGGTTTGCTACCGTTTCATCCAGCGTGGTGATGCCGATGGTTACATCAACCATAAAAAGGATTGAATCGGCTTCCTCAATAGCCAGTAAGACTTGCTTTCGGATTTCTTCCTCAAAGATGTCATCGGAATTCTCGACATACCCACCGGTATCAATCACCGAAAATTCAACCCCATTCCAGACAGCTTTACCATACTGCCGGTCGCGCGTTACGCCTTCAATCTCATCAACAATAGCGTTACGCGTTTCTGTCAGGCGATTAAAAAGTGTTGACTTGCCAACATTCGGACGCCCTACTATAGCTACGATATTACCCACAATAACTTATTTTTCAACGTGCAAAGATACCTTTTCCCTGTCAGAACATAAAATCGATGGCTGCCCGTTGCTGTTTAAGCGATTTCACATATGCCACCACGTTCTGATGTGCAGGATGATGCTGATAGGTATTCAGATCGTCGATCGAATTGAATATCGTTTCGAGAATAATATCATAATTCGAAGATGAAGCCAGTTCACTATTAAAGAAAACTTCCAGGGTCAGCAATTCGGGGATTTCATCTTTTAGTCCTGTCAATCGCTGCCTGAATTCATGCTTAATCTTATCTTTTTCAACAGCTGTATAATTTGCATCGAGTTTCCAAAGCACTATATGTTTTAGCATAACAGGTATGATTAAAATTGGTAAGTACAAGAGTAAAATCGATCAAATGCTTTAATGATCATAGCCAAAGCTTTTCAATTTTGATGGCTTATCGCGCCAGTCTTCATCTACTTTCACAAATAATTCAAGAAAGACTTTTTTTCCGAGGAAGCCTTCAATATCTTTCCGGGCTTCGGTACCTACTTTTTTCAGCGATTTTCCCTGGTGTCCGATAATGATGCCCTTCTGAGATGTACGCATAACAAAAATTGTAGCCCTTATCCGGACTATTGAGGGTTCTTCAACGAATGAATCGATACCTACTTCTGTCGAGTAAGGAATTTCTTTCTGATAATTCAGCAATATCTTTTCACGTATAATCTCGGAAACAAAAAAACGCTCCGACTTGTCAGTCAGGGTTTCTTTTGGATAGTATTCCGGTCCCTCGGGCAGAAGAGAAAGAACTTTATCGAACAACAGCTTCAGGTTCACCTTCTCAGTTGCTGAAACCGGCAGGATTTCAGCCTTTGGCAATATCGAATGCCATTCATCTACAAGGTTTTCAAGCTTCTCTTCGGTGGTAAGATCTATTTTATTAATTAGCACCAACACGGGGATAGTGGTCTTCTGAAGGCGTTCGATATACGATTGATTCTTATCAAATTGTTCAATCACATCAGTAACATAGAGGATAATGTCGGCATCGATAAAAGCCGTATTGACAGAACGGAGCATGGTCTCCTGTAATTTATAGGCTGGCCTGAGTATGCCGGGAGTATCGGAATAAACTATCTGGAAATCATCGCCATTAACAATTCCCATAATCCTGTGGCGCGTAGTCTGGGCTTTTGAAGTGATAATCGAAAGCCGTTCACCGACCAGGGCATTCATAAGAGTTGATTTTCCGACATTGGGATTGCCGATTATATTGACAAAGCCTGATTTATGCATACACGCTGTTCTTATGTTTTTCCCAAAGATACTGGATTGATGATCAGTAAGCACATTCAGAATTTATATATTTTAAAATCCTGGTCTTCAAAGATGACTTCCATGGGTAGTTCGAGGTTTCCTTCGTTAATATTTTTAAGGATCAGGACATAGCTACAACCTTTCATTCTGATATCTTCTCTGAAATCTGCATTCTGAAGCTGATAGTTATATGACATCCATCCTTTTCGATGAGCCATATACAAAGCCAGTGGATCGGGACTACAGTTAATCGCTATCATCTTGCCCTGGTCGCAATGTTGATCTACTATTTTTTCCAGCCTTATGAGTTCCATCTTTTTGGCTCGCGGATAAAAATCGGTCCAATTATTAGCAATGTTTTCAATACATATAACGATGAGCAAGCTTAGCTGCATCCATCTCCAGGGTATATTTGCAATTCCATATCCGGCTATTAATGCCATGGGAGGAATAAATACCAGGATATAGTAAGTATGAACTGAGAAATTGCTGCCCATTCTAAGCATGAAGACCATAAATGATATTGTACAAAGCGAAATTATACCGAACAGTAGTTTGTGTTTGTTTTTGAAAACAAAAAATATTCCCAACAAAAAACATGTAAATCCACTAAACATGAGAGGCGTTTCATAAAACCTCTTCAAGGTCATGCCAGGGTTATCCATAAGACCTTTTATGCCTTTATAGAAAGGAACACCCATGAAGAATGAACCGACAGATGACAGTGACTTCAAATGTGGAACCCATATGTAATACCACCATACGATGCTTCCAAGGATCAATATACAAGCTATAATAAACGGGATGATTTCTTTTACTCGTTTCCTGGTTATTATAATGGGTATCAGGAATACACTGAAAAGATATCCGGACGATATTTTTGATAACATTCCCAAGGTTCCAAACAGTAAAAAAAGCAGAAGGTTCATGATCTTCCTTTTCTGATCGAAATAGCATAATCCATGATACACACTTCCGATAACCAAGGAAATCGCGAAGATGTCAGGCATAGCCTTACGGGCATAAACAAACCATAAAGAACAGGTTAGGATTATTGTGGATAAGAAGGCAGTTTGCTCGTTGATATATTTTTTTACGATCATATAAAAATAGTAGCTCCCAATCGCCGAAAAAATAAGGTTGACCAACCGGCCCAAACCATGGTTATATCCCAATATAATTGATAAAATATAGATTAAATAATTCATCAATGGGAATTCTGTAGCAACTATACCTGATGTTCCGTTATTATAATCTACTCTTGGAAAAAGGATATTCGGGGATACTTCATAGAAGTTTCTGGCAATCATCATTACATCCGATTGTCTCCAGCTATGTGCGGTTTCAATTGGTGGGTAAGTAGGGTTTGCTGATTTTCTCAGCATAAATTATTAGCAAAAATTAAATTTAC
>CAZWIU010000027.1:0-45229 GCA_964634105.1 uncultured Bacteroidales bacterium
TGTTTTAAATTATCATTTTCTAAAAACAACGACTTTTTAAGGGTTGACTAATTAGCTGTTGAAAGACAAAACTCCTATCTTTAATGAAAAAAAATGACTTCATATAAAACCACTATACCCTGGCTTATTGTTTATACCATGTTTATTCTTTCCTGTAAAGACTCAATCCAACATCAAAAGGTATATCAGCCCGATAACCAGAATATTCATTACATCGGGCGGATCGATTTTACGGATCCGCTGAAACCTAAGCTTAGCAGCGCAGGCTCCTATTTCAGGTTCAGGATGCGTGGCACATCATGTACCCTTCTTCTTGAGAATCAATATGAGGAACCCAACCATAATTATATCTCTGTTGAAATCGACGGACAATACCACAAGAGGATTAAAGTAACACAGGATACCAGCCGTTATGTTATTGCAGAGAACTTGCCTTATGGAACCCACTCAATCCTGGTATGCAAAGCTACAGAGTCTTTTATAGGGTATATCGGATTGCAGGGAATTCAATGTAAAAAAATTATGAAAACCAGGCAATACCCCGTACATGCAATTGAATTCATAGGAAACTCAATTACCTCGGGTGCCGAAATGGATACAGCCGAATTTCCATGCGACTCGGGAGTGTGGCACGACAGGCATAATGCATATCTTGCCTACGGACCGCTTGTTGCCCGATCACTGAATGCCAGTTGGGTGCTGAGCTCCATTTCGGGTATGGGATTAACGCGCAACTGGAATAATGAGGGGCCGGGATTACCTGCTTTTTACGATAATCTTTATCTGAATGACGATTCCACAAAACTATGGACGGCAGGGATATATTCACCGGAGCTTGTAACGATCTGTCTGGGCACCAATGATAATTCTCCGGGGGACGGCAGTTATGACAGGAAACCTCTGGATTCTTCGAAGTATGTGAATAAATACATCGATTTTGTAGCTCATATTCGTTCACGCCACCCGCAATCGGTCATTTGCCTGATCAACAGTCCTGTTTTTGGCGGCAGCGATCGCGAAATTTTCAATGCCTACCTTGAATCGGTAGTGAATTCGGTCAGATCTGCCACAGGCGATAAAAAAATATTTTCATTCAGCTATTCAAGTATATATGGAAAAGGATGCTCCGGGCACCCGGCCAGGGAAGAACATCAGCAGATGGCAAACGAACTTCTTCCCTACCTGAGAGGAATTACCGGATGGTAATGTTAACTCAGGAGACTATTAAAAAGAATATAAGCAGGCTAAGATGCAATTTGCAGCTTATCAAGCACATTCATCATTTCCTTAACTGCTTCGGCCGATTTGTTAAGCAATTCTTTTTCTTTTTCGGTCAACTTTAATTTGATAATCTGCTCAATACCGTGTTCACCAAGTACAACAGGTACACCTACGAAAACATCGTTCAGACCGTATTCTCCTTCCAGCTTAATACAACATGGCAGCACTCTTTTCTGATTACGTGTTATAGCTTCAGCCATTCGGGCAGCAGCAGAACCGGGAGCATAATAAGCCGAAGTGCCCATAAGTTTAACCAATTCACCGCCGCCAAATTTAGTGCGTTCAATAATGCTATCAATTTTTTCCTGCGATAGTAATTCGGTCATGGGAATACCACAAATTGTAGTATATCGGGGAAGTGGGACCATGGTATCGCCATGTCCGCCCATCAGTACAGCCTGAATATCTTTTGGGGAAATATTCAGCTCTGAAGCAATAAATGCGCGGTATCTGCCTGTATCCAGGACACCCGCCATGCCCATCACACGTGTTCTCGGAAGATTAGAAGTAATATACGACTGGTAGGTCATTACATCCAATGGGTTCGATACCACGATAATGATAGTATTGGGAGAATATTTAATAATATTTTCAGTCACTTTTTTTACAGTCACTGCATTTACTTCGATCAGATCGTCTCTTGTCATACCAGGTTTCCTGGGAAGGCCTGAGGTGATAACAACAACATTGGAATTTGCTGTAGCTTCATAGTCGTCGGTGACACCAATGGTATGTGTATTAAATCTGTCGATCGGAGCACTTTGCCAGATATCAAGGGCTTTTCCTTCAGCCAAACCTTCCCGAATATCCAGGAGTACGACCTCACTTGCTGCCTCTTTATGGGCAAGAACATCAGCACATGTCGCACCCACATTCCCAGCTCCAATCACACTTATCTTCATGCTAAATGGTATTTATGCCAGTTTGTTATTAATTGATTTGCAATAATACTAATTTTTAATTCAAATAATGAATCTGACTTCAATTCCTTACTATTTTTCTGCCTTCGGGTTACATCTTAAACATTCAACTAAGCTTGTTTGTTTTGTAAATTACTTCGCATAATTATTTTCGTAATTTTGAGATTTGCGTAACAATGCCTTAAGCATACAATATGTCGATAGCAGAAAACATCAGAAGCCTGGTAGATGAATTAGGTAAAGATGTGAAATTAATTGCCGTTACTAAAACACAATCGATTGACACTATCATGGAAGCCTATCGGGCCGGACACAGGTGTTTCGGTGAAAATAAGGTCCAGGAGCTTATTACAAAATATGAAAAACTACCAAAAGATATTGAGTGGCATTTAATTGGTCATCTGCAAACCAACAAAGTGAAACATATAGCTTCTTTCATCGGACTTATTCATGGAGTCGACAGCATGAAACTTCTGCTTGAAATAGAGAAGGAAGGTAATAAAGCAGGCAGGGTTATCCCTTGTCTGTTGCAGGTAAAAATTGCACGTGAAGAAACAAAGTTTGGACTTACGGAAGAGGAGCTATACCGATTTCTGGAACAACTCAGGTCGGTCAATATTCCGGCCGTGCGTATTGCAGGATTAATGGGGATGGCTACTTTTACTGGCGATCAGGATATTATCCGAAGTGAATTCAGAAAACTGGTTTCACTCTTCAGGGCGCTTAAAACAGATCATTTTAAAAATGATCCTTCTTTTTGTGAACTATCGATGGGTATGTCGGGCGATTATAAAATTGCTGTTCAGGAAGGAAGCACGATGGTGCGTATCGGAACACTCATTTTTGGAGAAAGACATTATAATAATTAAAAGATTGGTGCAATGAATCTTAAAACGAAGTACTTGGGTTTACAGCTTAAAAATCCTGTTATAGTAAGCAGTTCAGGACTATCCAGCACACCTGGCAATATAGAAAAGTTAGCTAATGCCGGAGCAGGGGCTATTGTCCTGAAATCCATTTTTGAAGAACAAATAAGGATGGAAAGCGGGGCTATGGCAGTAAGCTCCCGTTACCCCGAAGCGGAAGATTACATCTTGAATTATTCAAAAAATAATGCGCTGGACCAGTATCTGAACCTGATAGAAAAGGTTAAATCGAGCGTTGAAATACCAATCATAGGCAGTATTAATTGTGTATCGGACCTTGAATGTACCTCCTTCGCTTTGAATATGCAGGAAGCCGGTGTCGATGCCCTTGAACTGAATGTATACTTCATACCAAATAATATAAACGAATCGCCCGATGAGTACGAAAAGCTATATCAGCAAATACTTACTTCGGTCAGGAAAAAAATACATATCCCGATAGCTATAAAACTGGGACAGAATTTCAGTCATCTCCCTGCATTTGTCAACTCAATGTATGCGAGAGGAGCAAAAGGAGTTGTTCTCTTCAACAGGTTTTATTCGCCTGATATTAATATTAATACCTTAAGTCATACTTCATCGGAGGTATTCAGCAACCCGTCCGAAATACGTGATTCACTACGCTGGGTGGGAATTATTTCTGCACTGGTTCCTAACCTGGATATCTGCGCTTCCACCGGGATTCACGATGGTGAAGCAGTAGTAAAACAATTGTTGTCCGGAGCAAAAGCAGTACAGGTTTGTTCCACGCTTTATAAAAACGGAATCGATTATTTAGGTAAGATAATCAGCGACCTCGATGAATGGATGAAGTTGCATAATTTTCAGCAGATCGACGAATTCAGGGGAAGGATGAACTACAAGAATATCCCCGATCCCATGATATTTGAGCGAGCACAATTCATGAAATATTTTTCGAATACTATCTGATCAGTTAGGATATAGATCGGGATAATCTTCGGCACTCGCCGTTCTTGATTTTTCAAGAATCTTGATAAGTTCATTATAAAGAGTCATTTTATCGGGAGCCACTTCATTTATTCTCTCCATGAGCATCTGTTTACATGAATCTACCAATTGAGATTCGGCTCTCCAGAGCATCTCCTCAATAACCGTAAACGATTCAAGCGCAGTCTGATAATCTTCAACAATAAAGCAATCGGTAAATACTTCAAGGTCGTGGCTGAAATCAAGGCTGGATTGCCAACAGGAAGCGATGAGTTGCGATAGATATATTCCGGCTTTTCGGTTCCTGATATACTCTACAATTACAGGAACACCTCCCTGGTATTTCAAATCGCCCGCCAATACAATAACATCATTTTTAATCAATTCCGGACAATCAGAATCGAGAAGATCTAACAGGAAAGGCAGAATGCTAACTTTTCCCGTACTTTTAAGTTCTTCGATCTTCAGATGAACCTTTTTATAATCATGCGATTGAAGCGCCTGACGTGTTTCTCCGACAAATTTCTTCTCCTGATTCTTTTCACCGCTCATAACAGATTATTCAAATTTGCCGGCAAAGTTAATCCTTTAAACTAATCATCAATAAGTTTTCAGTGTGCGGATTTACTTTATACCGGTTGTCGATCTGGTGCCCGATGATCCAGATAATATCCCCTTTTGAAAGCAGCAACCAGATCTTTTCTTTCTCTATGATATTGATTTTCCTGTCGATGAAAAAATCACTTAATTTCTTTTTGCCAGTCATACCCAGCGGGACAAAATAATCGCCTGGCAACCATTTCCTTACTTTCAGCGGAAAGTGAACGATGTCGGCATCAAGCGCAATATTATCGGGCGATGTTGGCAGTTGAAATGTAGCTGTCCTCTTAATTTTAGTAAACGTCAATTTCAGCGGATAATCAAGTGCTGTAAGATGTTCCGGAATTTCATATTCGTGGTTTTCTTCATTCCTATTGAATTTCTCAATGATCACTGTATGGCGATCCTTCAGGAGGGCGAACTGGGATGAATAAAAGATTCTTCCGGATTCTGCCTGAAGACAGCTGATTATATTCATTGCATCGGTATACGTGAAACCATAGGGTGAAATCAGATCGAAGAAAATAGCAGCATTAATACGCAGTGAGAGCATCTTTGGAATACTCAATACCCATCTCCGGTTCTCTTCAACAGTTATTGCATCACGCACCTGCTTTAATTCTTTCCGGTATAAAGCATAGGTCGATGAAAAAATCTCCGCCTCAAAATTCAGCGTTTCGTGCACGGCGGGATTGATTTTCCTCATCAGCGGAAGTATTTCGTGCCGGATAAGATTCCTATGATATTTTGTACCCAGGTTACTCGAGTCTTCGCGATATGTTAATTTTTCTTTTATTGCATATTCTTCAATTTCAGCTCTTCCGGCAAAAAGCAGGGGCCGTATAATGTTTTCATGAACAGGTTTAATTCCTGTTAATCCTTTCATTCCCGTTCCTCGAATCAGGTTAAGGATCATGGTTTCGGCAACATCATCACGATTATGTCCGATAGCTACCCGGTCGAATCCTTCACTTGCAGCAATTTCTTTGAACCAGCTATAGCGTAAATCGCGGGCAGCCATCTGGATGGAAATACCATGATCCGATGCGTAGCCTGACGTATTAAAATCTTTTGTATAGAACTCCCTCTGATATCGTCTCGCCAGTTCCCGAACAAAACCCTGATCTTCGTCCGATTCATTTCCCCTGAGCTTAAAATTACAATGAGCTATCGCGAAATGATAACCTGCTTTTGCGAACAGATCAGCCATAACTACCGAGTCGATACCCCCGCTCACTCCGACCACTAGTCTGTCCGTTTCATGAACAAGACCTTTATCCTTGATAAACATTTTAAATTTTCTGAGCATAGGTCATTCTGTTCTTCATTGAATTGAGAGCATAAGCTTTCAGAATACATTCTTCATACTCCTGTTCAGGGTCCGACATAGCTGTTATAGCTCCACCAGCCATATACGAAAGATAGTGATTTGCAGCATTATATTGTAAACTACGGATAACTACATTCAAATCGAAGTCCATCCCGGGTGAGATATATCCTACTGTTCCGGAATATAAGCCCCGCCTGACGGATTCATATTCTTCGATGATTTTCATTGCATTTAGTTTTGGCGCACCGGTCATGGATCCCATCGGGAAGGTAGCTTTGATAATATCCAGAAGAGTCAACGAGGGAACCTTTGCAGAAATAGTAGAGATCATCTGGTGCACATGCGGAAAGCTATAGATACCGCACAGTTCTTCAACCTGCACTGTATTTTTATATCCAATCCGTGAGAGATCGTTTCTTACCAGGTCGACAATCATGATGTTTTCTGCACGCTCTTTCGGACTGTTCAATAGTTGTGTTTTCAGCCGTTTATCATCGAATTCCGAGCCTCCCCTGGAAATTGTTCCCTTGATCGGCTGGGATATTATCCGTGATTTTTCTTTCATTAAAAATCTCTCAGGACTAACAGATAAAAGGAAAAGATCCTCGTACTTCATAAATACTGAAAAGGGCGATGGAGAATAATCCCGCATCGAAATGAAATAGGTATACGGATCGATAGAAAGGAGATTATAAAATTCCTGGCAGAAATTAAGTTCATAAATGTCTCCATGGTAAATTGCCTTCTGAATACCTTTTAATTTCTGAAGGTATTCGTTTTTCGTAATTCGCGCCTTAAGCGAAAGTTCCGCTGGCAAGGTATTATCTTCCGGTCGGGAGAATCGATTAAGCAGGTCCTGAAGATCTTCTTCCGGAGTCTCCGAATACAGGGTAATCAACCCATCTTTCTGAAGTATCAATACTTCGGGGACGAAAAAAAACAACGGCGGCCACCCTATATTATCCGGATGCGATGATTCAATATCCTCAATATAATTTTTGACATCGTATGTAATAAATCCAACGTACCATTGATCGTTATGCTCATCGATCCGGTGTAATGCTGAAAATTCGCGAATATTGAACGGTGAATCGACAGACCGTGAAAGACCTGCCACCAGATCGTATTTTTTATAGGAGAAGAGCGAATCGGGGAGTAAATCCGTATTACTGTCACATACCACGGCTGCCGGAAAATCCTTTGCATACCTGATGATCTTATTTTTCAGATCAGGGTCGGCATAAGCAGCGATGGATACTGATTTTTGCATGCGTAAAAATAAAAAAAGCATTCCTTTCAGGGAATGCTTTTTTAAATAATACTTGAGGTATTATCGAACAGACAGGTATTCCGAAACGCTTTCCTGCGTTTCCTTTATCGCGGCGTCACCTTTATGCCAGTTGGCAGGACATACTTCACCGTTCTCCTCATAAAACTGAAGTGCATCCACAAGTCTGATGGCCTCATCGACACTCCGGCCCAGCGGCATATCATTTACCAGTTGGTGCCGGACAATGCCCTTTTTATCTATAAGAAATAATCCGCGGTACGATCGGGGAGTGCCGTTAAAAATGGCAACTCCTTGCTCATCATAATCCCAGTTGCCGGCTAACACATCGTAATTCTCCGAAATTGATTTAGATTGATCCGATACTAACGGGTATTTCACTCCTTTAATACCTCCCTCTTTTCTTTCAGTCTGAAGCCATTTCCAATGCGAAAATTCAGAATCAACTGAGCAGGCCACAACAGCCACATTTCTTTTTTCAAATTCATGAATTTTGTGTTGAAAAGCGATTATTTCCGTAGGGCATACAAAGGTGAAATCGGCAGGATAGAAATAAAGGATAACATGATTTTTACCCAGATATTGATCTAATGAAAAATCGTTTACAATTTCACTTCCGTTAATAACAGCAGGAGCTTTAAAGCCGGGGGCTTTCTTTCCGACAAGTACAGACATAGTTTTTGAATTTTATTATTAAACAAATATTTTGTGCTAAACAATCAGTCAACGATCTTGTTCAATCAATATAAGCGTGTCTGATACTTTAGGATATCCGGTTTGGGAATTGTGAAATTTTCAAATTTGCGGTTTGAGGCCGAGGTAAGCAGTATGTATTCCGGCGAAGCCTCGACAGGCAAATTGGGATAATATGCCAGGCGAAAATGAATAGCATCAAATATTAAATTATCATTACGAATCCTGACTCCTGCCCCAAACCCGGTATACATTTCATTATTGATCAATATGCTGCTCTGATTAGCAATGATCCCTACATCAGCAAAAACATAGTATACAAACCGGAAACCCAGTAATACATGAGGCGAATAACAAAATGATTCCAGGTTAAGATTTGCTCGCTGGTTGCCTTTGAGGTCCGCACCTGTAAGACCCCGGATACCATCGCGCTTACTGAATTCAAGGTATTCATCCTCGAAGCGGTGTATTCCTGCCCTGCAATCAATATAAGTAAATATTCTGTATTTATACCTGCCGGTATGATTCAGGAGATCGGTAAAATAGTTGATTTTAAATAAGAGTAAACCTTGTTCCAGTTGTTGGTGAATAAAACCCCCAAAAGCAACCTCTTTTCTGAGATAACCGATATTTCTCAGGTGTGAACCATGAGAATAACTAATACCCATGTAGGGTCGGTTATAATACTCATCGAAGTCAATTCCTCCGGTTACTGAAAGCGCCGATCCGTAGGGAATATCCTCGGTACGGCCGAAACCATAAACGAGGTTGGATTTATAAAATCCCTGCCGTGAAATACCCAACGACATCAGGCAGGTAGTTCGTTCATGAAATTCGTACAGAAATCTCTCCCCTACTTCCGGTTTTTTAAAGAATTCATACCTGATAACCCTGGCTGTCAGAGCAATATTAGTTTTTGCCCTGGTAAGTGCTTCTTTCCGTAACGAAAAGGCACGCCCCAGCCAGAAATCATGGTAGTTATAGTCTACTTTCACATCCTCCAGCGTAGTGTCCCGAAGAATAATATTTTTCAATGAGTTGATCTTTTCAAATCTGATACCGCCGGCAAACCTGGTATTCTGAGAGAAGAAATCACGTTCTATATTTACCTTGCGGGCTTCAATATTCCATTGATTTTCATACGACACATCCAATGAAAAAAAGGAGTTACCGATATTCTGGATGCGATATAAAAGTTTTTGACCATAAAACGGATTCCTGTTGTAATTCCAGGTAAGTGTGTAGTTGAGTTCGTGACCAAGGCCCAGTAAATTTTTATTATACAGGTTCGATCGGCCATAAGCAACATCAAACAGTTCCAATCCAAAACCAAGAGGAAGGACATCCTTTGTGACTACCAGAACATCTACTGAATCGCTACCCACTTCCGACACATAGGTAAGAGCATCGTCGATATACGGAAGTTCACGTAACAAACGCTCATTTTCCATCATTGCATAGGTATCAAAGCGATCACCTGATCGAATGAGCATCTGGTTTTTCAGGATATAAGGTTGGGTGCGGATATGTAAACCGTTCCCCAATCTTTCAAGCCATTTTGAAGGTACCTGGCTGGTATCGGAGCATGTTTGTCCGAATATCTCAAGTTGCTTAATACCAATGTTACGGATAATCCTGCCCTGGTATGCAGTGTAGCCGTTGATATGTTCCTGAATCCTGGTTGCACTGTTATCAGTATATTCACTATTCGCTCCTGTTGAGATCTTGCTGATGACAATCTTTTTAATATTCTCTTTTAGTGGCAATTTCTTTACCGTGTCAACGGCGTTGCTATCATTTTTAACCGATGTAAGCGTTATATCAACAGTATCAGAAACACCGATATTTATAATAGAAGTGTCGTATTGAGCCAGAAGAATCTCATTTCCTGCAAAAAGCGATATATAACACAGGAATATCTTGGCCGCATTCATAAATATCCTGCACGTATTCAACGAATTCTTGTTTTTTCAATAAGCTACCAGTCAATACTTCAATCGCATCACAATAAAGTCCTCGAATTTATTAAAGTATTCTTTGATTCTACCTGAAAAATCAGTTGCTGATGCATTGGTGTAATGAGTGTTAAGAAACGTTATAATTTCCTGGTGTCTTATTTCTTTCAGTATTTCCGGGGAAAACAGAAAGACGACACCCGGCGTTTTAAAACTTAGTTTACTCTTATCCTGAAGCGGAAAAACCTGATATAGCCCTGATTGAGTATTATCTTTCGATGATGGCGACTGGCACACAAATATTTGTTGATGGATACCGGAAATGGTTATCTCACCGGAATAAGTATCATGATAAATTGCAACAACTGAAAAATCTGCATTTTTTAAAGCAGCGATATTTAGCTCGTCGGAGAGCTGGCTGATTTGTTTCCCTACCGTTTCAAACAACAAATCCGGCTCACGTGCAGATATATTCTCATTTAGATTATTAATTAACAGCTGTTTATAGATAGAATTTACAATTACTGAATCATTCATCATAAGCCTGTTTGAAATCAGACAATAGAATTGCCCACCCTGATCAGGTCTTGTCATTATCAAATTACGGCTTTCTGTTAAAATTTTCGACCGGTGCGATTGAAATACTTCACTGTCAGGAATATCAGGATTAAGGGTCCAGATAAGAGATTCGACCAGCAATTCATTATAGGAATGTCGTGATTTTTCCGGTTGATCAGCGGGAATCACTCGAGCATGCCTGCCACGAATAGAAATTTGATTGGCTTTATTCCTGATCTTAGCCAAGATTTCAATACGGTCAAATGGTTTTGAGATATAATCGTCCGCTCCGGCGGCTATTCCTCGAATACGTGAATCGCGATCGTCGAGGGCTGTGATAAGAAAAATGGGTATATGTGCCGTTGCATTAAGCTGTCGGATCTGTTTACAAACCTCAAAACCATCCATTTTGGGCATCATCACATCAAGAAGGATAATATCAGGAAAGATTTCAGCAGCCTTTTTCAATGCTTCATCCCCATCAACTCCGAAAAAAAGTTGGTACCCCTCGGGAACCAGAATAGCCTCCAGAAGCTGTCTGACAACCGGTTCATCATCGACCACCAGAATGTTGATTTTATCGTTCATAAATGATTCTGTAAACATAACCTCTTTCAGTAAAATTATAACAAATTTGGGATTGGTTGATTTCTGAGAAAAGAAACTGTTTTTTCATTTTAAGAGAAACCAAGTAAGATGAATTATTTGTAATATTATGGTTAAATAAACTGCCTTACTCCGATGTCGATGACGGAATCGATACTTAAAGCGTTAATGAGACTCTTTGCAATTGTGACTCAAATACATCCTGAGAACAAGCTTTCACAATCAAGGGCTATTGTCGAATCCTATCTTCGCCAGTTTGTAAATCCGGCAAAAGTTAACCAGTATATTATCATGTACGACTTTTATCACAGCAGTCTGCGTGAAAGGGAAGTGAAGACAGGGGAAAAACAACTTTCCCTTTTTTCAGTTAAGGCTATTATCATCTGCGAAAACATAAACCGTGTTCTGGATCAGAAACAAAAACTGCTGGTATTGATGCAACTTTTGGAAATACTGAACCTGAAAGAGGTAGCATTAGACGAGGATATCGATTTTGTCCGTACCATTGCGACTGCCTTTAAATTTAACGATACTATTTTTCGCAGTTGTAAATCATTTGTGCTCGATTCTCTGTATGAAATTCCTGATAAAGAAAGCATACTAGTTGTCGATAGTAAGAATGAATCCTCTTATCCATCAATCAAGCATATTTACAAAGAGTATTTTAAAGGAAAAATTGTTATACTTCGGATAGAATCGGCAAATGCCTATCTTTTCAGAAACGTTGATGCTGACGATCGTTTATACTATAAAGGCAAACAGGTTATCCCGTACCGGACATATTATATTGAAAAGGGTTCTGCAATTAAGAGCCCCCTGATCGGAACCATTTATTACAGCGATATTGTTAAAGAGTATTTAAAGTCTAAAAGTCATTTTAAAATAAATCTGGCAGCTGAAAACCTCGAATTCCATTTTAAAAACTCTGATAATGGGATTCGCCCATTCACACTCTATGAAGAATCAGGTATGCTGGTAGGCATTATGGGAGGCAGCGGGGTAGGAAAATCAACATTGTTGAACCTTCTGAACGGAAACCTGAAACCGAAGAGAGGAAGAATACTCATTAATGGTTATGATCTGCATAAAGAGAAGAAAACACTTGAAGGGATTATTGGATACATTCCCCAGGATGATTTGCTGGTGGAAGAACTGACTGTTTCTCAGAACCTGTATTTCAACGCGAAGTTGTGTTTCAGCGATCTTTCAGAAGAGGAGATACTAAAACGTGTTGATAAGATACTTGTTGACCTCGATTTATATGATATACGACACCTGAAAGTTGGCTCGCCTCTCAATAAATTAATTTCCGGCGGGCAGAGAAAACGGCTTAATATTGCACTTGAGCTCATCAGGGAACCATTCGTGCTGTTTGTTGACGAACCAACTTCGGGATTGTCATCGGCCGATTCGGATATTATGATCGATCTGCTTAAGGAGCAGAGCTTAAAGGGTAAACTGGTAATCGCCAATATTCACCAGCCATCTTCAAATATATATAAACACCTCGACAGGCTTATTGTAATGGATCGCGGAGGAAGGATTGTTTTTCACGGAAACCCTCTTGATGCCCTGGTATATTTTAAAACCGAAAACCAACTTATAAATGCCGAAGATGGTGAATGTCCAACATGCGGTAATGTCTACCCGGAACAGGTTTTACAGATTCTTGAACAAAAGAGGGTAAACGAATTCGGCGAATATACCAGCGAAAGACAGGTATCTGCCGAAGAATGGTTTATAAGTTTCAAAAAAAAGTATGAACCCGAAATTAACCCCGGGGCAGAAATAAAATCGGACTTGCCTTCCAATGATTTTAAGGTTCCGGATACCAAAACACAATTTAAAATTTTCAGCATCAGAAATCTGCTGTCAAAGCTACACGACAGGCAGTATATTTTTATTAATTTGCTTGAAGCCCCGCTGCTTGCATTTATCCTGGGATGGTTCACCAAGTATAATGCAGGGACTCCGGACTCCCCGGGAGCTTATATTTTTAGCGAAAACGTTAATCTTCCGGTATATATTTTCATGAGTGTGATCGTTGCACTCTTCCTTGGTTTTATGATAAGTGCAGAGGAAATCATAAGAGATGCAAAACTGATGAAGCGGGAGTCATTTCTTCATTTAAGCAAGTTCAGTTATTATAATGCAAAAGTGGTGTACCTTATCGGTTTATCGGCTATCCAGTCCGCTTTATATGTATGGGTTGGAAATTCAATCCTGCAGATAAAGGGAATGTTTTTTTATTACTGGTTAATGCTGTTTGCCGTTTCTGTTCTGGCGAATCTTCTCGGGCTTAATATATCTGCATCACTTAAGTCGGTAGTAGCTATCTATATCCTTATTCCGCTTCTGCTTGTCCCTCAAATAATCCTTGGAGGAGCAATGATCCGATTTGAAAAGTTGAATTCTAAACTTACCAATCCAAAATATGTTCCCATCGTAGGTGATATTATGGCATCGCGTTGGGCGTATGAAGGTCTCGCCGTAAATCAATTCAAAAGAAATGACTACCAAAAAATATTCTTTGAAACTGATCGTCGGGCCAGTGATGCTGCCTTCAAAATAAATTATCTGATCCCTGAGCTAACCCTAAAATTAAGCACTATTGAAAAGAATCTGAAACAGAATAAAAACGCTGATCAGACTGAAAATGACCTGAAACTGTTAAAATCGGAAATTATTAAGCTGGGAGATCAGATTGCAAATGCAGATCTGTCATTTACCAGTCAGCTGAATAGTATCGGCTTTAGCGTAAGTAGTTCTAACCAGTCACGAAGATTTCTTGATCATGCCCGTCGCATTTACAGTTATGTCCTCGATCAATCTATAGAAAAAAAAGACAGCCTCTTATTAGAGCTAAAAACAAGCTTAGGGGGCTCTGAAGAGTTGACCCGCTTTCGGCAGCAATACCAGAATCAGAGTCTTGAAGAAATCCTTCTGAATAAACGTGAGACAGTTAAAATTGAACCATACCGGAATTCGCTTATCCGTCAGGATGAACCTGTTTATAAAGTTCCCGATATGAATTTCGGTCGTGCACATTTTTTTGCTTCGGAGAAAAAATTTCTTAATTTTTATATCGATACATACTGGTTTAACCTGATCGTTTTATTCCTGCTTTCGATATTCACTTACCTTGTTCTCATTTTCGAACTGATGAAGAAATCAATACAGATGATAGAAACGTACAACATCAATGCTGTGGTAAAAAGTTGGATACATCAGGTATCGGATGCTATAAAGCCGATTATTAAGACAAATAAACATGTTTAATAATAGAGATTTTATTAACTTTAATGAAATAAGCTCAGTCTGGACTATGTTTAAAAAAGAATTTTTTATCGTTATACTCCTGCTGACTGCATTCACCGGTTGTAAATATCAGAATGCTGAGCGTGGTAAAATTGACGGGAAAGATGTAACAAACGCTGATCAACTGAATGAAGTAAAAGAGATCTATTATCGATTTCCGGCACCTGATGAGATGCTGAATTTCATTGATCGTGAGAAACTAGATTTTGATGACGGGATATTACTTCCGGTAGAAAAAGCAAAAACATATCTCGATTCAAAAGCTCAGGAAATGAATCTGGGAGTATATATCGCCGATTTGGCATACATTACCCTCTTTCAAAGGCAGAAGGAAGCCCTGATGTATTTTCAGGTAATTTATGGCTTAAGTGAGAAGATCAGAATATCTTCTGCCTTCGATCTTGATATGATAAGAAGATATGAAGACAATATTAAAAATATTGACTCATTAAAGGCATTGGGAGATGAAGCTTTAACGGATATAGCTAATTATCTGGCAAAGAACGATAAGGAAAAAATATTTGCTGCAATTTCCATCGGTGGTTTTGTTGAGAGCCTCTATCTTGCATTTGAATTATGCGGTGATTTCTCTGAAGATAATATGATTGTGCAACGGATCTCAGATCAGAAACTGGTGTTGGAAAATTTAATAAATTACGCTCAGGAATACCAAAACGATCAAAATGTTGCCGAGGCGTTGGAGATCATCCGGCCTATAAGGATTATCTATAACGAAATGCGTTCATCAGCTACCGATACAAAAGTCACTAAGGATGAAAGTGGAAAACTTATTATTACAGGCGGAGAAAAAATGATAATCACACAAGAACAATTCAACCTTCTCAAGACGACAACCCGGCAGATCAGAACGAAAATTACAGAAATAAATGAAAATCAGATATAAGCATGAAAAACAATATTCTTATATTTTTTATCAGCTTTTTAATCTTTTCACCTGTTGTTGTGACAGCGCAGGATTGTACAGATTACCATCAATACCATTGCTTATATGCAGATTACACATTTTTCTATAGCAAGCAATCAAAAAGTGCTCTGTTTAAACAAGGTCAGTCGAGCGAGATTAAAATTATTGCGTATAGCGGTGAGGATTATTACATAGCTGTTTGTGCGCATCGAAAGTTTGGAGATATCCGCTTTCGTATTCTGGAAGACAATCCGGGTCGGAACGTTATTTATGATAACGCCAGCGATAATTATAGCGAATCCATCACATTTACCAATGATAATACCCGTAATCTCATAATTGAAGTGAGTGTTCCTGAAGGTGAGGATGCAACCTCAAGTGATCGACGTTGTGTTGGTGTGGTAATACAATTCCGGAAGACTGCACAGTAGTTATCCTGATTTTCTATTCCAGCCCCAATACCTCAGGACCCTGTTCAAAAATTATATCAACAGGAATACCCCTAGCGTTTATACGTTCCAGATCTTCTTTAAGATCGTTTGGCATGGAACCATATTTTTCTACCATTTTTTTCGCGGCTTCATAATCACCATTTCCCTGAATGGTTAAAATCTCTTTTGAAAGAGAATTTACTGCCTCTTGTATCTTATCGTAATTGACAGAATATTTACCATGATCATCCCTGACAAAGGCTTCTTTTTCACGGAAATAGTTAAACCGTACAAGATTTGCAACTCCGTGAGCGCTGGAAGCACCGAATCGTATCGATCGGAAAATACCTGCCAGAAACGTTGTGTAATTATTCCTTAAATCAGTGTTGATTTCTTCCATTTCAGATAGCTGATACACCAGATATAGCCCGAGAATATCAGCCTTACCTTCTTCCAACGCCGAATATTGTTCTTTCAGAGCAGCACGAACAGTTCCTTTTCCGGTGAGTGTATTTTTTATTCCTAAACCATGTGCGACCTCATGAAACATAACATCTTCAAAAAAAGCATCAAAAGTGATGTATTGTTGCTGAGAGCTATCAATCAACTCGGATGCTATTGGAACCAAAATCTTGTCAAATTTAGCTTTCATTGCATTTTTCAATTGCAATCGCCTGCTGCCTTTAATCAGCTGCACATATTCATCATTCGGCAGATTGATTGCAATTGTTTTGCTACCGGCATTGCAATCGCCGGCGTAATATAATACATCGTAAGCTGCCAGATCGGAACTTGAACCCGGAGATTCCGCTTTATACCTGGCCTCTACAGGTAATCTATGCTGAAGTTCAGGCAACAGTGAAGAAAATCTGTTTAGCTTCTGTGACCATACTTTATCTTTCAGAAGGATGAAAGCTTCAAATGCTGTTTTATATCCAAAGAGCTTATCCTCATAATTCTCAATTGGCCCGAATATGAAGTCGATGGTATTATCTCTCATATCCATCCATGCCATGTCGCTTAGTTGATATTGATCAGTAAGAAGTGCTTCTGCTCTTAACTCAAGATATTGTTTAAAAGCCGAATCGGAGGAAAGCGCTGCAGCTTTCTTTACCAGTTCAGATGCTTTAATTAATTCGTCTCTATATTCGATGTGGTAGGGAATAACTTCCAGAAAGCCTCTTTCATCGCGTCTGAGAACAGTATATTGTCCTTTTTTTAATGAATCGTTTAATGAAAGAAATTCTGCTTCTGTCATATCCACCGGATAGAAATTTGCCCCAAGAGGTTTCGGCTGAATATTAGCCAAAAAGGGACTATCACCCGCTAAGCGTTCCCAGGGCCCATAATTTAACAGAATAAAGTCTTTAATACTTTCATCCGTACATGTATCAATAAGTTCATGTTTGTTACCATAGGCCTGTTTCCAGAATAACTCATCCATGATATCGGCAACCTGAAACAAATAACCCAGCATTTTTTTATCGTCATCAGACAACCCCGATAGATCGGCGTTAAGCTTTACAATAGCAAATTGCTTAAGTTTATCCTGCATTATATTAACCTTTTTATCTGATCTGTTGCATGCTGCCAACACAATAGCAATTGTGATAAGGATTAATTTTTTCATAGATTCGGAGTTATAGATACTTCAAATTAACGAAATATTTATTAATTATCAGCATTTTATGCTAATAAGCAACTGCAAACAGGACCCTACGCTCTGAAGGTTTACCCGAATAAATACATTTCCCTGCTTCGTTGGGCATATTAAAGGGAATGCAACGAATAGTTGCTTTCGTTTCTTCTTTTATTTTAAGCTCTGTTTCAACTGTTCCATCCCAATGAGCCAAAACAAAGCCACCTTTATTTAACATTATATCTTTGAATTCATTCCAATCGTCGACCCTGTATGTATTCTTTTCTCTGAAGAGTAATGCTTTCTTAAAAATATTCTGTTGAATGTCTTCGAGCAGTTCAGTAACATATTTTTCAATACCTCCCATCGGTTGAAAACTTTTTTCAAGTGTATCCCGACGGGCGACCTCAACGGTGCCTTTCTCAAGATCCCTCGGACCGATAGCCAAACGTACCGGTACGCCTTTTAATTCATATTCAGCAAATTTCCAACCTGGTTTCTGTGTATCACGGTTATCATATTTAACAGATAAACCGACAGATTCGAGATTCTTCTTTATTTGTAAGGCTTTTTCAGAAATTCGGGCCAACTCTTCAGCATTTTTATAAATCGGTACAATGACCACATGTATTGGAGCAATACGTGGCGGAAGCACCAATCCATTATTATCCGAATGAGCCATTACAAGTGCACCGATAAGACGGGTGGTTACACCCCAGGATGTTGCCCAAACATATTCAATCTTCCCCTCACTTGAGGTATAGGTGACATCGAATGCTTTAGCGAAGTTTTGTCCCAGAAAATGGGATGTGCCTGCCTGTAATGCTTTACCATCCTGCATCATAGCTTCAAATGTATAGGTGTTTTCTGCCCCGGCAAACTTTTCATTTTCAGTTTTATTGCCTTTAATAACAGGTATTGCAAGATAATTTTCAGACACATCAACATATACATCTAACATGCGAAGAGCCTCTTCCTGTGCCTCCTGCTTTGTAGCATGTGCCGTATGGCCTTCCTGCCAAAGAAACTCAGCGGTTCTTAAGAACAAACGAGTCCGCATTTCCCATCGGACAACATTGGCCCATTGATTAACCAATATAGGCAGATCGCGATACGATTGAATCCAGTTTTTATATGAGTTCCAGATAATCGTCTCACTAGTAGGTCGTATAATCAGCTCCTCTTCCAGCTTTGCATCTTCATCCACAATAATTCCCTTCCCATCCGGATCATTTTTTAAGCGATAATGGGTAACAACAGCACATTCTTTGGCAAAACCTTCAACGTGTTTTGCTTCCCTGCTGAAGAATGATTTTGGGATGAACAAAGGAAAATATGCATTTACATGGCCTGTTTCTTTAAATTTTTTATCGAATATAGCTTGTATCTTCTCCCATATCGCATATCCGTATGGTTTAATCACCATACAACCTCTAACTGCTGAGTTCTCAGCAAGATCGGCTTTTACTACGAGGTCGTTATACCATTGTGAATAATTTTCTTCCCTATTTGTTAATTCTTTAGCCATCTTATATGTTTTGGTATAATATTTGAAATTGGTACAAAAAATAATTCGTGCAAAGTAAAAAAATATATTTATATATTCACTAATAAAAGAATACGGAGGGTTGGTCATGAAAACATTACATTACATATTACTGGTTACAGGTCTTCTTGTATCTTCACTTACAATGAATTACCTGGCTGCACAGGAATATGACGACCTGTATTATGATCCTAAAACCGATACTAAATCGCAGAAAGATCAGCAGGAACCTCAACGTGAAAAAAGCGATTATGAGAAATACATAGAATCATTAGAACAGCAAGCTGATAATACTAAAGCTGATTCCATAAATAAGGCTAAATCATCAACTGAATATAATGATGATTTGGATTACGTTGGATCTGAGGAGGTATCAAATAATCGTCAGACTACAGATGATAATGATAAGAATTACGATAACTGTGATTGCGATTATGAAACGCATTTCCGTCGTTTTAATTCGTATTGTTACAGTTGTAATTACTATGATGATTATTGGTACGATTGGGATTGGTCATTCCGATTCTCGTTTGGATATCCCTTCTGGGGGTGGAGTATAAGTTACGGATATCCTTATTATTACCATCATTACTATCCATACTATTATTACTATCCATACTATCATTACTATGGATGGTATGGTCCATACTCATACTACTATTATGATTGGTATCGTCCGTACTATTACGGGTCCTACTATTCAGGTTACTATCATGGTTATTATGACGGCTACTATTATGGACATCGTTACCGTAATTACCCATACCGGAACGTATACTATGGTCACAGGAATTCAAGGTACTCAAATACTTATTACACAGCTGGAAGATCATCGCGATACACGTCTGCCCGTAGCAATAATACAGTCGTGAGATCAGATAATTCCAGGACTGATTACCGAGATGCAAGAAATACTACGACAGTTAATACCAGGAGTACCACACCCCGTACACGTGAGTATTATAATCCTGAAACAAGCCGGTCTAATGTTACAAGAACATCTGGAACAACTACAAATCGGCGCACTCAAGATTATACTACCCGTACAACCACTCAAACCAGGCAGGTAAGCAGGGATGCTAATACTGACAGGTATTCTTCTCCGCAGAACAGCAGATCATCTACACAGTATACTCGGCCTGGTTCTTCATCCACAGGTTCATATAACAGGACCTCAACGAGCAGAACATCAACCTATACACAGCCGAGCAGGGAGAACCGTACGACTACTAGCCCCTCAAGAAATTCTGAATCGCGTACATATACTGCGCCTTCACGATCTTCCTCTAGTAGTTCATACAACAGCAGTTCCTCTGGCACTCGTAGCAGCAGTAGTACTTACCGTTCCGGATCATCCAGTTCAGGAAGTTCAAGCAGCTACTCCAGACCAAGCAATTCCAGCTCATCAAGAAGTAGTTCGAGCAGTTCGAGTTACTCGCGTCCAAGCCATTCAAGTAGCTCAGGAAGTGTAAGTCGATCAAGCAGTTCTGGCAGTTCAAGCCGCTCGAGTTCCAGCTCCTCATCTTCATCTTCATCTTCCAGATCAGCTGGCTCAAGACGGTAATGTTTAAATCAGAACTCAAAAGAGTACAAAATGAAAAGGTTTTTCCCATTAATTATAATGATACTTGCATGGCATCAATCAATGGCTCAGAACCAGGTCGATGCCCTGCGCTATTCCCAGACTTATGCCGGAGGTACAGCCAGATCAACAGCGATGGCTGGCGCATTTGGCTCACTGGGTGGTGACTTTGCTTCCGTCTCTCAAAATCCTGCAGGATTAGGTGTGTATAGAAGCTCTGAATTTACTATTACACCTGAATTATATTATGGAAATATATCTTCAAAATATAATGGCAGCACTTACTCTGATTATAAATATAATCTGAATTTCAATAACCTTGGCTATGTCTCAGCTTTCGGCAATGGGAAAAAAGGATTTATCGGAGGAGCTTTTGCCATTGGATTTAATCGTATTAATAACTTTAATAACAATATTAAGATCGAAGGCTTGAATTCAGCGTCTTCGCTGGGACAAGTCTATGTTGAATCTGCCAATGCGGGAGATGGATATAATCCGGACGGAATAAACGATCTGGATGCATTTTCAGAATGGTTGTTCTACGATAGTGAAGTTATGAAAATGGACAACAATGGTTACTACTATCTTGACTCCGCGTTGCTGGATGATGGAGGACAACCTAACAATCTTCAGAGAAATATTCTCCAACACTCAGGCAGGATGAGCGAATGGATCTTTTCGCTTGGCTTTAATTATGGCCACTTCTTTTATTTCGGCGGAACATTTGGAATCATACCAGTGGATTTTAACGAAATCTCTGCATACAGTGAATATGACAATGATAATTATACCCGTGAATATTTTCGGTACTACGAAACGTTGTCGGTCCAGGGAACAGGATATACCGGAAAATTTGGAATCATCCTCAAGCCTGTTTCATTCCTGCGCTTTGGTTTGGCAGCTCATTTGCCGACCAGTTTTTATCTGACAGAAGAGTATGATGCCAGTATGCGTTCATTATTTGTCAGTGGTACAGTTAACCCGGTAGATGAATACAATGATCCTATTGATGCCTCAGTTTATGACTATGAAATTATTACTCCAGCGAAATTTATCGGCAGTTTAGGTTTTAGTATTGCCAAATCTATGATCATCAGCACCGATTTGGAATACATCGACTATGCAAGTATGCGTTTAAGAAACGGAGGTGATGGATACGATTTCGATGAGGAGAACAGGGTAATTAAGAATATCTATAGAAAGAATATTAATGTGAAAAGCGGGGTTGAGCTGAGGCTCGATAAGCTCTACCTGCGAGGTGGTTTTGCATACTATGGGAGTCCTTATCAACAGGATGAAGCCAATTATGATGCCAACTCTTTTTATTATAGTGGCGGCTTCGGTTTCAGGACCGAACACACATTTATTGATTTATCGCTAAGCTATATGACTCATAGTGAGCGCCTGATGCTTTACCAGGTGCCCAGTCAGGCAAGAGCGGTAAGTGCAGAGCTGGATCAGAATACGCTAAGAACAATGATGACATTTGGATTTAAATTTTAGAGCATAATAGGTAATATTAAGGTTAATATGGGTTTTTCAGGGGCAACATTATTGTTGCCCTTTATTATAGTAATTCCTGCATAGGAAGATAGCTTGTGGCCCTTCATTAAAGAGTAAATCCAGGAAACTCAAATTAGGTACGAATCCGAATTTTTTATCAAAAACCTGATAATAAGGTTGTGGACTAAAATCAGGATCAAGCCGTTGCATTCTGCTTTTAGGATGTATTGTATCCCTATAATCGTCCAAATTCCCGGATCTGATAAATGAATCCGATTTCCTGTAATTCACAACCGTGCCCGATATTTTCAGCAAGGTATCCAGCAGCAATAAATTCCAATCGACAAGGTAGTTTAGACTTTGTTGATAGATTGGCTCGAGTTCGGGAGCAAAAATATCGAAAAAGGGACTATGTTTATAGGCTGAAATGATCGCCTTCCAGTGAGTTTTCCTCCAGTTTATGGCATAATCAATTAATATATCACGGGTTTTCGTTCTATTACCATCAGGACGTTTGACCGGAATTACCATATCGAGTGGTCCGTTTGAACCTAAAATGGTAGATCGGTTTCGATACGATTGTTTCTGATAGGTATCGAAAACTTCAATAATAATATCATTATAATTCAGAAGCTTAGAGAAATACTGAATGTTAGGCAGATAGGCAACAGATAGAATTAATGTATAATTCTCCTCCTTTCTGTTCATGGTGGAGTTTAAAGTTTATTGATCATACTTGCCAGATAACCTGCACCGAAACCGTTATCAATATTCACAACGCTTACACCACTTGCACAACTTGTTAGCATTCCCAATAAAGCTGACAGACCCCCGAAATTTGCTCCGTATCCTACTGATGTAGGAACAGCGATAACCGGTTTATCAACCACGCCCCCAACGATGCTTGGCAATGCACCTTCCATTCCGGCAACTACTATAATTACTCTAGCTTTTCGAATGTCATTCAATTTATCATAAAATCGATGTATACCTGCCACGCCGACATCATAATATCTTTTAACGTCGTTATCAAATATTTCAGCTGTAATGGCAGCCTCTTCAGTAACACTCATATCAGATGTTCCCGCTGAGACTACAGCGATATGTGTGTCAGGTTTTGTTCCTGATATTTTTCGGATTGTAATCGTACGCGCCAACTCATGAAATTCAGCTTTGTCATTAATTTTCCGGATGCGTTGAAATACTTCACCAGTTGTTCTTGTGATCAGAATATTATTCTCGTGTTCATGCATGTGACGAACAATTCCTTCGATCTGATCAGGGGTTTTATTTTGTCCGAATATTACCTCCGGATAACCTGTCCTTAATGCACGATGATTGTCCACTTTGGCAAAATCCAGGTCTTTGTATTCAAAATCCCGAAAATACCGAACCGCTTCGTCAGTATTCATTTCTCCCTTCTTCAGTCTCTCCAGGATATCCCGTAATTGTTTTTCATTCATCTTAGTAAGTTCAATGTGTTATAGCCTTTTCAATGGCAGCAAATATCTCATTTATACTTACATTAGCCTGTTTTGCTGCAGCGGCACAATCTTCAAACTCAGCTTTGTACTTAATAACCTTTCCATCCATTATTCCCTCTTTGATGCGGATAGGCCCATAGGCTGTATCAACCATTTTGCTTCGACGCTCAAGCATCGATTTGGTAACAGGATAATAGCGGATACCCAATGAGGTGGTTTCTCTAAGAATAAGGCATTCTATCTTCTCCCTGTCATTGTTATTACACAGTATGCTTAACTGAACTGCAGGGCGCGATTTCTTCATGATGATAGGTGTAAGAAATACATCCTGAGCGCCAGCTTCAAAGAGCGTATCGATGACATGGGTATATAGTTCGGGATTCATATCATCGATATTGCATTCAATAAGCAACGCGTCGGCAGTAATTATTCCTTTTACGGATTGACTTTCACCCTGATATACTCTTAAAACATTGGGTATAGCTAAATCACGATGTCCGATACCATAGGCTGTTTTTTCAATAGAAAAACGAATTGAATCGGTAAATTCATTACCAAATACTTTAAGTATTGCGGCCCCTGTAGGTGTAGTTGTTTCTTTGTCTACTTTGCCAGTCTTAACAGGTATGCCTTTAAGAATTTCAACGGTTGCTGGTGCCGGAACTGGAAATATGCCATGTGTACATTCAACAAATCCACCGCCAAGTTCGACTGTTGATACAATGATTTGTTCAGGCTTCAGATAATCAATACAAATAGCTGCCCCAACAATGTCAACAATTGAATCGACTGCACCAACCTCATGAAAATGTATATCGTTTACTGATTTTGCATGAATTTTCGATTCAGCAACAGCTAACTCGTGAAACACAGCCATACTTTTCTCTTTTACATACGAATTCAAGTTGCTGTTTACAATAATCTGCTGAATATCATGTAAGTTACGGTGATGGTGATGATCGGATGGCAGAGTAAGATGATCCTTGTGCTTATGAAGGTGTTCATGTTTATGATGGTCTGACAGGATAACATCAACTTTTACACCGCTTATCCCCATCTTCACTTCATCTGATATTTTGATCTTATATCCCTCGAGATTCAGTTTCTTTAGTTCACTTACCAGATAATCACCCGGGACGCCTAAATCAATTAATGCCCCAAGATTCATATCACCGCTGATACCCGCAAAACAGTCGTAGTATAGAACTTTCATTTCTCGCTAATTTTCAAGCCAAATATGACAATTTTCTGCTTAGAATCATTCACTTTTCAGGGTTAATTTAAGCATATTTAGATTAAAGATAAATTACTGCTTTATATGAATAAAAACTATTATCAAATCTGTCAATTAAGTAATTTTCAGGTGTAAAATTTGGATGTCATGAAAAGAAGAGATTTTATCAGGAAGTCTGTCGCAGCCTCGGTAGCCTCAGGAGCTTTATTTTCAATGGGAAGATGGAGTACAGCACTTGCATCAGCTACGAATGATCAGCTCCCATTTGATCTTGTCGCAGTGAAGAATGGTGATCCTGTTTCGATGTTTAACTCAGGTATTGCAGCTCTTGGCGGACTCAAGAAGTTTGTTAAGACAGGACAAACTGTTGTAGTAAAACCTAATATAGGATGGGATACTCCCCCTGAACGTGCTGCAAATACGAATCCCGAGCTTGTTGGTTGCATCGTTAAAAGTTGTCTTGAAGCGGGCGCAAAAAAAGTAATGGTATTCGATAATACCTGTGATGAGTGGACTCGCTGTTATAGGAACTCGGGCATTGAAAAAGCGGTGAAAGATAATGGCGGGCAACTTGTTTCAGGACGAACAGAAAGTATGTACCGACAGGTTGACCTCCCAAAAGGAAAAACTTTAAAAAAAGCTAAAATTCATGAACTCATTATCGATTCTGATGTATTTATTAATGTTCCCGTGCTTAAGAATCACGGTGGCGCAGTCATGTCACTGGCATTGAAAAATCTCATGGGAATTGTATGGGATCGTGGTTACTTCCATGGCACCGACTTACATCAATGTATTGCCGATTGCGCAACGTATCGGAAACCCGATCTGAATGTCGTTGATGGCTACCGGGTAATGAAAAGGAATGGCCCACGCGGAGTTTCTGTTGATGATGTGGTTACCATGAAGTACCAGCTGCTAAGTGCCGATATTGTAGCGATCGATACTGCCGCCGCTAAAATTTTTGAGATGGAACTCCAGCGGGTACGGCATATAAAGCTCGCCGAAGCGCATGGTTTAGGAACTTCGAACCTGGAATCACTGAATATTAAAAGAATTACTCTTTAATGGCAAGTCAACGTTGGTTGCGAACCATAAGGATAGGTTTTGCATTTTTTTTCCTGTCAGGATTTCTGATTATTTTTTCAGATGTAAGAGGGAAGTTACCTTCAGTTTTTTATGAACTTTTTACCTCTTTTCAATTTCTGCCCTCACTGCTGAAATTCCTTGTTATGCCGCAAGTGTTGACTGCAGGATTTTTGATTATAATGCTGTTAACCATACTCACAGGCCGCCTGTATTGCTCATTTATATGCCCACTGGGTATTATGCAGGATGTTATAGCATATATCCGAAGATTGCTCCCCTTTAAACAAAAAAGAAGAAAATACAGCAAGGCACTGAACCTGGTTCGTTACCCGATTCTTCTGGTGTCAGTTCTTTCACTCCTGTTTACCGGAATTCTGGCAATAAACCTGCTTGATCCTTACGCTAACTTCAGCAGAATTGCTTCAAACCTTTACCAGCCCGTATTTATTTCTATATACAATCTTATATCGAAAATATTGATGAAGATGGGAGTTTATTCCATCCAGCCATTAATGGAAAAAGTGATTCATCCCTTACCCTTCTTTTTCGGATTATCTGTTTTCCTGATTATAGTAGTACTGGTATTGTATCGCGACCGTCTGTATTGCAACTCAATATGCCCGGTTGGTTCCCTTCTTGGGCTGATTTCCAGGTATTCATTTCTCAAACTAAAAATTGAAAAAAACAGTTGCACATTCTGTGGAAAATGTCAACTGGCCTGCAAGGCAAATTGTATTGATGTTAAACACCAAATCATCGATGAAACCCGGTGCGTATCCTGTTTTAACTGTATTCCTGTATGTGAAGGCCGATCGATCAGCCTTAGAAATTCCTGGAAGAAGAGCAACATTGCAGAATCGAACACCGACAGCACCCGAAGAAGTCTTTTAAAAAGCGGACTTCTTGCATTGGGATCAATTCCATTATTAGCCGATGCTTCGGGGAGAAACCAGGAAACCAGCGATTTTTATGAACGTGGGCCAATAAGTCCGCCGGGTTCAGAAAGTCATGAACATTTGAAAGACATGTGTATTGCCTGTCAGCTATGCATCTCTGCCTGTCCGACCAAAGTATTACAACCGTCGTTCCTGGAGTACGGGTTAACCGGAATGATGCTGCCTCAAATGATAAACACTATTGCATTTTGCAACTATGAATGCACAAAATGTTCCGAGGTATGTCCTACCGGAGCATTGATGCCTTTAACAATTGAACAGAAGAAAACAACCCAGATCGGAAGAGTATTTTTGAATACCGATCTATGTGTAGTAAAAACCAAGGAAAAATCTTGCGGTTCTTGCTCGGAACACTGCCCTACACAAGCTGTATATATGGTGCCTTATAAAAATTTTTTGACGATACCTGAAACTAATCCCGATATCTGTGTAGGATGCGGGGCATGTGAACATGTTTGTCCTGTGGAATTCCCACATACAGCCATTTATGTCCTACCTAACAAAATACACAAAGTAGCGCTGAAACCTGTAACCGAAAAAGTAGTTGCCAGGGAATCGGAAGATTTTCCTTTTTAACCAGAGAAACCCGCAAATACGCAGGCCTGACTTTATTTTATACGCATGAACATCCTTTTAAGTCTTATATTCATAGGGAAATGTTTATCCTGATTCAGTGAAAGCCAAATAAATCTGGGTTTGCCAACAATGTGGTCTTCCGGGACATAGCCCCAGTAGCGTGAATCGAGGCTTCTGTGTCGGTTATCTCCCATCATCCAATAGTAGTCCATCTTAAAAGTATATTGAGTGCTTGGCTTATCATTAATGTAGATTATACTATCTTTTACCTGTAGTTTATTACCTTCGTAATACCCTATAATACGTTGGTAAAGGGGCAGATTATCAAGATTTATATCGATGGTTGCACCTTTCTTCGGGATATAGATAGGACCATATTGATCAAGGTTCCATTGATAACGATTGTCCTGAGGAAATAATGTATTATCGTAATATTCTTTCTGGCGGATGAGTGGTTCAAGTTTTTTTACGAGCTTATTTTCACTAAGTTCATCCGCCATAGCTTTTGTGAGGGTTACCTGTAACATTGATAAATCGGAATTATAGGAGATTTCACTTTTATAGATGCCCATATCCATCAACTTTTTCTGGTTTAATTGTCTGCCCCCGGTTGCTACAGCATATTCATACTGAATACCTGGAATTTCTTTTTGTTTCTTACCATTCACATACACTACTCCGTCGATTACCTGCAAACTATCACCCGGAATTGCTACACAACGCTTAATGTAATTATCTCGTTTGTCGACCGGACGTACAAGTATATCGTGTTTTTTCCAGACAGATTTTCGTCCCAGTGCATAGTATTCACTATCGGATTTTAAAGGCGCTTTGGCATACAGATCGAGCATTTTAAGTTGTTCAGCCTCCTGCCGGACTATATAATAGTAGCTCACAACCTGTAGTTCCTTTTCACGACAAACGGTATCCCCTTCAGGGAAATTAAAGACAACTGGATCATCGCGTTTGATTTTTGTTAAACCGGCCAGACGCTTGTAAGGTAGCTTAATCCATTCTACATACGATTTCGAATCAGTCCCGGGAATAGTATGTTGCATGAACGGAATTGAAAGTGGTGTTTGCGGAATTCGCGGGCCGTATGCGATTTTGCTTACGTATAGATGATCTCCTATCAGAAGTGATTTCTCCATCGATCCGGTAGGTATCTTATAGTTCTGGAAAAGAAAAATATTAATGATTGTAACAGCTACCACGGCAAAAATAAGAGCATCGAGCCATTCAATCGCCCAATGATTTTTCCCTTCACGTTTTTTCCAGGGGGTCCAGTTGACTTTTTTTGATAAATAAATATCAAATATAACTGGGATACCAATTAAAAACCAGTAATTACCAAGCCATATCACCCATAATATGTAAATAATAACCGTTATAGAAAATCGTATGACATCCTTCTTATTATACTTTGCCAGAAATCCATTCATTTTCTTTGTTTTATTGTAAGCATATGTTTTTCAGCGGATGAAATTAAACATTTTCTTCCATCTGATCCTTTTTATCCATTTTTTATTTTTATCGATTGAGAACCAAACCATGGTTGCTTTTCCGATAATATGATCTTCCGGGACAAAACCCCAATAGCGCGAATCATTTGAATTGTGACGATTATCCCCAAGCATGAAATAATAATTCATACGAAATGTGTATGAAGTAGAAAGAGTATCGTTGATATATATAGAGTCGTTTCTTATCTTCAAATTATTTCCTTCATAACATGCAATTATTCGCCTGTATAGTGGAAGATTTTTCTGGTTTATTTCAATAGTAATTCCTTTTTTTGGTACCGTTAAAGGGCCAAAATTATCTTCAGTCCAGAAATATCTGCTGTCGAATGGAAATATCTGATTATTGACAGCAGAAGGATCTATACTCTCGTACCGTACGATGGTCTTAAAATAGTTCGAATCAATAAGCGTGTGATACTTCTGACGGGTAAGAGGAATGCTGTAAATCGAGTTATATACATTATAGCTAATATCGTAAAATGAAATATCAAGCTTCCGAAATAATGCAGTATCACCAGCGTTGCCTTCTGCTTTGATGGAATAGTTATATTGACTGCCAAGCGACAATGGCTCAGGTTTGCCATTAACAAATGCCCTCCCATGAAGGATCCGAATGGTGTCTCCTGGTAATCCTACAACACGCTTCGTGTAATTATCACGTTTGTCAACGGGGCGATACATTTTGCCGTATATTTTGTTTACATAGTTATAACCATATTGCCTGACCATCTGGTAATAACTTTTATCCGGAATTTTCCTGATTACTGTATCACCTTCAGGATAGTTAAAAACGACTACATCAAAGTTTCTGATTCGGGACGTGCCGGATAATCGTTTATAAGGAAAGGTAATCTTTGTTGAAAACGACTTTGCGTTTTTTGTATACGGCAGCACATTATGCGTGAAAGGAATTGTTATTGGGGTCATCGGGAGCCTTGGTCCATACCGCAATTTACTCACAAAAATATAGTCTCCAACATTCAGGGTCTTCTCCATAGATGATGTAGGAATGGTATAGGCTTCGAGGAAAAAAGTCCGAACAAAAACAGCCAGCAAAAAGGCGATAATCAGTGCATCGACAATTTCGGTTGAAACTTTATATTTCTCGGCTGTTGGTTTATGCCGTCGCCAGAAACGCCAGTTAACAAATTTGGTAATAAACAGGTCGAAAATGATAATCAATCCGATGATGAGCCAGTAATTCCCCATCCACAGTACCCACAATAAATAAAGTAATGAGGTAATTGCCAGTTTAACATAAGGATGTTTTATTACCTGTAAGCACCTTTTTGCATTCAGTTTAAAATTCATGCCGGAATATTGCTATGCATTCATCAAATCCTTCATGGAGAAAAAACCGGATTTTTTATAGATAAACTCAGCAGCCAAGACAGCTCCAAGAGCAAACCCTTTTCTACTTTTCGCTGAATGTTTGATTTGAATAAAATCAACTGGTGATTCATAATTAACCACATGTATACCGGGTACTTCTCCTTCACGTATAGCTGTAATTTTGAGCGAATCGGATGATGTATTCTTATTTAGTTCCCAGCTCTTTTTCCGGTCGATACCGGATAAAATATCGTTAGCAATTGTTAAAGCGGTACCTGATGGAGCATCAAGTTTGTGAATATGATGGACTTCCTCAATACTCACCTCGTACTCGCTGAATTTATTCATCAGTGCAGCTAATCGCTTATTGATATCGAAGAAGATATTTACACCAATACTGAAATTAGATGCATAGAAAAAACTTTTATTATGCTTAGTACAAAATTCGACAACCTGATCGAATTTATCGAGCCACCCTGTTGTACCCGAAACAACAGGGACATCAGCTTCGAAGGATTTCATAATATTCTGATAGGCAACATCAGGCGTTGAAAAATCAATTACAACATCTGCTTGTTTTAAATTTGAAATGGTAAAATCCTGTGGATTATTAACATCGATGATAAGTGAAATTTCATGATTTCTTTCAATGGCGATTTTCTCAATTTCCTTCCCCATTTTACCGTAACCCAGTAGCGCGATTTTCATACCAGTAATAGATAGATGAATTTCTTAACTATAAAGCTAATTAGAAACATTTATATGAAACATATTAAGTAGCATTATTTTCAACTATGCGTTGATTAATAAAAAAAGGGAAGCCGGTACAGACTTCCCTGCAGAATCTTTACTTATAAAAATTATTTCACGGCATTAACAACTGCTTCGAAGGCATCCGGATTATTCATAGCCAGATCGGCTAATACTTTACGGTTTAATAAAATACCTTTTTGATTTATTTTTCCAATAAATTCTGAATACGACATTCCATAGGGTCTGACACCTGCGTTAATACGGTTGATCCATAACGATCTGAAATTTCTCTTCTTGTTTCTCCTGTCGCGGTATGCATGTTGCAACCCTTTTTCGTAGGTGTTTTTAGCAACTGTCCAAACATTACCCCGTGCTCCAAAGTAACCCCGGGTTTCTTTCAGCACTTTTTTCCTTTTCTCGCGCGATGCGACTGCGTTAACTGAACGTGGCATTTTTTCGTTTTTATGAATGATTAGCGCCCCGTTTTTAACAGGATCTTTCAGCTAATTCACTCTGGTTAAACCTTCATTTATTTACTATTTCATTGCCAGCAATAACTTGGCATTCTTCTTATCAGGCTTGCTTATTTCGCCAAAATATCCAAGATTCCTTTTCCTTTTGGTAGTTTTTTTGGTCAGGATATGGCTTTTAAAAGCATGTTTCCTTTTAATTTTCCCCGTGCCGGTCAGACTGTATCTTTTTTTTGCGCCGGCATTCGTCTTCATCTTAGGCATATTCTTATTTTCTGTATTAAGTTTTTGTTTTTGTAGTCTTTGGAGAAAGGATAATAATCATCCTTTTTCCTTCGAGGCGCGGCAATTGTTCGACTTTACCATAATCTTCGAGATCCTGGGCAAGCCTTAGCAACAATATTTCGCCATCTTCTTTATATACTATTGTACGACCCTTAAAAAATACGTACGCTTTTACTTTAGCCCCTTCAAGCAAAAACTTTTGGGCATGCTTGAGCTTGAAGTTATAGTCATGTTCATCGGTGTGGGGACCAAAACGAATTTCTTTAACCACCATTTTGGTGGCCTTAGCTTTGATTTCCTTCTGTTTCTTCTTTTGCTGGTACAGGTACTTTTGGAAATCTATTACTTTGCAAACAGGTGGATCTGCATTTGGCGAAATTTCAACCAAATCAAGTTCCAGTTCTTCGGCAATTTTTAATGCTTCATCGAGCGAATAAACACCAGGGTTTTCAACATTTTCGCCAACAACCCTGACTCTTTTTGCCCGGATTCGTTCATTAATTGCAATCTGAGGTGTTTGGTCTTTAGGCCTGTAAGTGCCACTACCTCTGTTCACATTTTCTATTGCTATTGTTTTGTCCTCCCTTTTAGTTAAACAAACAATCAGATTTTCCCGATCTGATTTTCAACTTCATTTTTAACAAATTCGATGAAATCTTCAACTTTCATAGCACCTTTGTCACCGTCGCCTTGTTTACGAACCGAGACAGTACCTTCCGTTGATTCTTTTTCACCTACAATAAGAAGATAAGGAATTCTCTTTAACTCACTCTCCCTGATCTTCTTACCGATCTTTTCACTCCTTGTGTCAATTAGGGTGCGAATATCGGAATTATTTAGAAAATTTAAAACTTTTTCAGCATAATCATGGTATTTTTCACTTATCGGAAGAATAATCACCTGGTCGGGATTGAGCCAGAGTGGAAATTTACCAGCAGTATGCTCAATGAGGACAGCAACAAAACGTTCCATCGAGCCAAACGGTGCACGATGGATCATCACTGGTCTGTGCCGTTGATCGTCACTGCCGATATACTCAAGTTCAAAACGATCTGGCAGATTGTAATCGACCTGTATTGTTCCCAACTGCCAGCTTCTGCCGATAGCATCTTTCACCATGAAATCGAGTTTCGGGCCATAAAATGCGGCTTCGCCGTAAACAACAACAGTTTTCAGCCCCTTCTCTTCTGTTGCTTCAATGATAGCCCGTTCAGCTTTCTCCCAATTCTCATCTGTACCGATATATTTTTCACGATCCTCTTTATCGCGAAGTGAAACCTGGGTAGTAAAATTTTCAAAATCAAGAACCTTGAAAATATAGAGAATGATGTCGATTACTTTTTTAAACTCCTCTTTTAATTGGTCCGGGCGGCAGAAAATATGAGCGTCATCCTGAGTAAAGCCACGAACACGGGTTAATCCGTGGAGTTCACCACTCATTTCATAGCGATAGACGGTGCCAAATTCAGCCAGTCGTAATGGTAGATCACGATAGGAACGAGGCTTACTTTTATATATTTCACAATGGTGAGGGCAATTCATTGGCTTTAACAGGTACTCTTCTCCTTCTTGCGGAGTAAGAATGGGTTTAAATGAATCCTTCCCGTATTTTGCCCAATGACCTGATGTAACATACAGATTTTTATGCCCGATATGCGGAGTCATGACAAGTTCATATCCGTATTTTTGCTGAACCCGTTTGAGAAAGTCCTGCAAACGTTCCCGTAAAGCTGCTCCCTTGGGTAACCAAAGTGGAAGTCCCTGGCCAACAGTTTGCGAAAAGGTGAATAACTCTAGTTCTTTCCCTAATTTTCGATGATCCCGGGCTTTAGCCTGCTCCAGTAATTCCAGGTACTCATCGAGCATTTTTTGTTTCGGGAAAGTGATGCCGTATATTCTTGTAAGCTGCTTACGCTTTTCATCACCCCGCCAATAAGCACCGGCAACACTTAAAAGTTTAATGGCTTTAATATAGGAAGTATCCGGCAGATGAGGCCCCCGGCACAGATCCGTGAAATTTCCGTGCTCATAGACAGTAATGGCGCCATCATCTAATTCATCGATCAGTTCAAGTTTATATTCGTCCCCTTTCCTATTAAAAAATTCTTTTACATCTTTCTTGCTTATTTCTTTCCTTTTAAAAAGACTATTTTTCTGGGCAAGTTCCTTCATTTTAGATTCAATCGCAGGAAGATCCGAATCGCTGATTACAGAACCATTTACCAAGTCGACATCATAGTAAAATCCATTTTCGATAGCAGGCCCAATCCCAAACTTAGTGCCTGGATACAACGCTTCTAATGCCTCAGCCATAAGGTGTGCCGAGGAATGCCAGAAAGCATGTTTACCTTCCGGATCATCAAATTTATGAAGCCTGATAGTTGCATCAGTTTTTATTGGACGGTCCAAATCCCATATTTCTTTATTGACGCTTACTGATAGAACTTCTTTTGCCAGACTATTACTTAAACTCTTAGCAATTTCAAGTCCGGTGATACCTTCATTATATTCTCGAACCGAATTATCCGGAAATGTAATTTTAATCATTAGCTTTATTTATTAATCATAGCGGGTTGCAAAGATATAAAATCTAGACTAGCTTAAGAAACCAAAAGAACCATCGATAATTATTTTTTCATTATGTCCCGGAAACCATTGAACGCAATAGGATACAAGATTCGAATAATTGCGATTCTGCAGATATCTTTCTTTTATACTTTAAATGCGCAAAAATTATCGCTTGAAGCCATTTATAAATACCCTCTATTTATACCGGATATCGTTGAAGGTATCAATTCCTTGAATGACGGGATTCATTATACACGATTGATAAATGGTAGTGAAATTGTGAAATATAATTACGAACATGGGGAGAAGGTAGAGGTGCTGTTCACACTTGATACAACCTGCCATAAAAAAATATCAGAAATCAGTGAGTATACAATAAACCGGAACGAAAACAAGATTCTTATTGCGGGTGAGAAACAAGAAATTTACCGGTATTCTTACTTAACTGATTATTACGTTTATAACCTTATTGACAGCAGCCTTATACCGGTTTTTACGGGAGAAAAACAACAATCAGCCTCTCTCTCTCCCGATGGGAATTATGTTGCATTTGTTTATAAAAATGATTTATATATCAGGGATTTTATTTCAGATACTCTCGTCAGAGTTACAACAGATGGTTTAAAAAATCAGATTATTAATGGTTCTCCCGACTGGCTTTATGAGGAAGAATTTACGCTCCTGACAGGCTTTTATTGGTCAGACGACAGTAGAAAAATAGCCTATTATCGTTTTGATGAATCGCCTGTTAAAGAATATAACATTACTCTTTACGATAGTCTTTATCCAAGTGCCTTCAGCTATAAATATCCCAGCGCCGGAGAAGCAAATTCGCAAGTCGATATCTATGTATATCATCTTCTTTCCGGTAAGCATGTGAAAATGATTGCTGACCGAGATTCCGATATGTATATACCCCGGATAAAATGGTTACCAACCTCAGATGATATATGTATAACATCATTGAACCGAAGGCAAAACGCAGTTGATTTATTGCTATGTAATGCAGAAACCGGAATATCACGCAGCTTATATTCCGAAGTTAATGACAGGTTTTTATCTGAATTCTCAGATGATTTTGTGTCTTTTATCGACTCCGGAAAACAGGCGATAATTCTCAGCGAAAAGAGCGGATACATGCATATGTACAGGTACAACGTTGATGGATCATTTGTAAATCAAGTCACTTCAGGTAACTGGGAGGTAGATGAAATTCTCGGTATTGATGACTACACTCAACGGATATTTTATACTTCCACCGAGGTATCACCTTTAGAACGTCAAATATATTCGATTCGATTCGATGGAACTGAAAAAACAAAAATTACAGCGCAACATGGCGTGCATACAGCCGAATTTAGCAAAACGTTTAAATACTATATTCTGACTTCCTCCGATGCCAACACACCCTTTAAAGTCGGTTTGTATAACATTCAAAACGAATTGATCCGGATGCTGGAAGAAAATTTGTTCGTAAGTACCCTGATAAAAGAATTTAATTTTTCCGAAAAAAAGTTCTTCCGTTTTCAAAACAAAACAGGTGATACATTGAACGCATACTATATATTACCTCCGAATTTCAGGAAAAATAAGAAATATCCTGTCCTGATATATGTTTACGGGGGGCCGGAATCGCAATTTGTTATGGACCAGTGGGAGAAGAGCCTGGCCTGGTTTCAGCTACTGGCACAACATGGGTATATAATTGCGTGTGCCGATAACAGGGGAACCGATGGACGCGGTGAATCATTTAAAAAGTGTATCTATCTGCAGCTTGGTAATCTTGAGACAGAAGATCAGATTGCGCTGGCAGAATACCTGAAATCACAACCATACGTCGATAGAAATCGTATAGGAATATTTGGATGGAGCTATGGAGGGTATATGAGTTTACTATGCCTTATGAAGGGGAACAATATTTTTAAAACGGCGGTAGCAGTAGCCCCGGTAACAGACTGGAGATATTATGATTCTGCATATACCGAACGTTATATGGGTACTCCGAGAGAGAATGCCTACGGTTATGATCAAAGCTCCCTCCTAATGTATGTTGAGCAACTGCAAGGCAAATTATTGCTTATTCATGGTACGGGCGACGATAATGTACACATTCAGAATTCGATGATGTTGGTCAAAAAGATGATTGAAGCAGACAAACAGTTCGAGGTACAGTTTTATCCCGACCAGGATCACAGCATTTCAGATGGAAATTCAACCTATCATCTTTTCAAACGTGCAACCGATTTCATTTTTAATAGTCTTTAACGTAATGAATACGGCCTTCTTAAACCAAATAACTTTTGGCACAGCATTTGAAACTGGATAATAAAGATTAAACGCCATGAAAAAGATACTAGCATTAACAGGATTATTAGCCGTTATTTTTGTAGGATGCGAGGTTCACCCTTACGCGGATTTTACGGTTGATTATAACAGGGTACAACCCTATGAAGAAATTCATTTTACCAATATATCGGATCGTGCAGTTTCATATGAATGGGACTTTGGCGATGGAACCGGATCAACAGCCATGAATCCTATTCACTATTATACGGAGGAGGGAAACTACCAGGTTTCGTTAAAGGTTTGGTCAGAAGATCATAACGTCGATATAGCCTATATGACAATTGAAGTTGTGTATACATTACTCGAAGTATCGGTTGTCGAATGGAATTCTCAGGAACGTGTTGAATTCTTGATACCTGGAGCACTGGTTGTGCTTTATGAAACCCTCTATGATTGGGAAAATGATATAAATGATGTTGTGTGGGGGTATACCGATGGTACCGGAGTTATAACTTTTGCCGGTCTAGACGAACGTCATTACTATGTATGGGCACAAAAGGTATATGATGAGGGCGATGGGTACGATAACTACTTGTTTTATGAAGACTACATGGATTCATATATTACTACACCTGTTTTAATACCTTTTGCTCTGAATACATGGATAGCCTGGGTAGATTACTATCTGGTGTACCCGGATAAGGCCATCAAAAAAGACAGACTTGAAAAATACAGCAGGGATAAAATAAAAAGCAAGAATGCTTCGTTTATAAAAGTCGACGTATCAAAATAATCTGGGGTATCAAAAGCTACGTCACACCTTTAAAGCCGGATGTCATAAGTGAATCCGGCTTTTTTTATATCGATATTTGTCAATCTCATAGGATAATTTATATCTTTGCACACCCCAATGAAATTATGCGACATAACGCAAGATGCAGGGGTAAACAATAAATAAGTTCATTGAATTTCGTTGCCCGGATGGCGGAATTGGTAGACGCGCTAGTTTCAGGGACTAGTATTCGCAAGGATGTGCAGGTTCGAGTCCTGTTCCGGGCACTTACGTTCTTTAATTTAGAAGTGTATGGCAGATTTTTTTCCAGGAGGTTAAAAGATTAATACCTGAAAAAAAGTAATTTTATAAGCAATACTTGCCCAGGTGGTGAAATTGGTAGACACACCAGCTTGAGGGGCTGGCGCCTGTTAAGGGTGTGCAGGTTCAAATCCTGTCCTGGGCACAAATTTAAACAAAGCTGCATTTAAGCAGCTTTTTTTATTTGTAAATCAAAAAATAAATACAAATTAAGTGTTTCAGTCTCTCCAAAAATATGTCTTATGTTCCTTCATCGGTAATTTGCATGCCATACTATTTAATCGATTATATACCTTGCCTATATTTCAAAGCATCCTGACTATTCCATCCGCAAAAACATGAAAAGCTGCACTATATAGTACAGCTTTTCATTGATCCTATAATTATCACTTAGCTCATTCTCTCATCTACTGCCGGTTCCCTTGTTATGAAACAGCAGTATGATGATTCTGTTTGTATTGCCAACATTGTCTGTAACGACTTTTAACATGAGAAATCCGAACTCATGAAGTATTCCAGGCGGAGTTTTAGGCATCATTAATTTTAAAGCACATTATTCAAAGTTAGTTTCAGATTTTCTCCTTTTCAATACACCTAAAGGTGTATTTTTACGTCAGGTACTATTAAATAAATCGTAAACATTTGAATTTTAATATTTTATAAGATATACCTGCATATTAATCCAGTCCTTATTTGATAAATTTGTCTTAAAAAGGAATGAATAGCATTAGCAGGTAAAACCATTGTCAGCGATTAAATGATTTACAATCATTGAATATCAGAAATAGTTAACGTACTATTCCAAACCATTCTCTAAAGCAAACCTGACGAGACCTGTGCTATTCTTTAGATTGAGTTTATGAATAATGCGTTTGCGATGAGTTTTTGTTGTATTTATGCTGATATTAAGTTTTTCGGAAATTTCCTTATCCGTCAATCCCTTCGCTATTAACCTGATTATATGTAACTCCCGACTGCTCAGTTCATCTATTAAACTCAAGTTTCCACTCTGCCTGTTCAAATTGTGCATCATTGACAAGTGGTGTCTTAATTCCTTGGGATCTATCTCAACAGCATAACCTATTAAATACTTAATCTTTCCATCTTCATCCAACTTACAAACAGATGTGTTGGTCATTAAGTGTATCGATTTTCCATCCTTGGTTTTTAACTGGTAAATAGTTTTGATTTCTTCATCATGAGTAAGTCCATAGTTTTTCATCCTGCGTAAGAAGAAATTGCGTGAAACCGGGTGAAACAGATCTAAAAACTCTTCAGGAGTCACCGCATGCATATCATCTTCATTAAATCCCATCCTTTTCCTGAAGTGATCATTTATCCATACAGGAACTTTTAATTGAACATCAAAAACAAAGACAAAAGCATTAATATAATTGACAATTTGGTTGGTAATCTGGTTAATAGTTTCGTTATCATCAAAATATTCTGTTGAAGGAATATTCTTAGATAAATCATTCATTTGTTCAGATGTATTAATTTTAAATGTATTTTATCAATTTGACGCAGGAATGACGATATTGTTGTTATTTTTTTTTCAGACATCCTTTTATTTACATGAATCAATAAAAAGTAACGACAAACTATAGCGTTGGAAACATACCAATTCCATGGAAAAAATGGCTTGCCAAATTCAATTTCCTGATCCAAATCTGGCCGAAGACGAAGGTTTAGTTGCCATTGGAGGAGAACTCACAATCGATTACCTTATTTCGGCATATTCTCAGGGACTATTTCCATGGTTCAGTGAGGATGAACCTATTCTTTGGTGGTCACCCAATCCCAGAATGGTACTTTATCCGGATGATTTTAAAATATATGATTCTTTTAAACAAACGCTAAATGCAGGAAAATTCAAGCTGCGTATTGATGAGAATTTCGAGTCCGTTATAAGAAATTGTGCTGAAATAAAACGTAAGGGACAGGCAGGAACCTGGATAACCAATGCCATTATAGATGCATATATTAATTTGCATAACAGCGGCTACGCGCATAGTTTTGAAACCTGGTACAATGATAAGCTGGTGGGTGGTCTTTATGGAGTGTCGTTAGGGAAAGCCTTTTTTGGTGAATCCATGTTTCATCAGATTACCGACGCATCGAAATTTGCACTCTATGAGTTATGCAGGTTACTAAAGAAGTGGCAGTTTCATTTTATTGATGTGCAACAATCAACCAGCCATCTAAAAAGCCTTGGAGCTATTGATATTGAAAGGAAGGAGTTTTTGATAATGCTCGGTGAGGCACTTAAATATCCTACAATAACGGGTAAATGGAAGTGTAATTAATAGCCAACAACCCAAAGAATTTTTTCTTCGTCAGCACACTTCTCAGTTAAATTGATCATCTCTTTATTTATCACCAGTAATTTGCTTAGCACCGATTTCCAATCTTTTTCCCAACCAGCATCATCATTATCCATTGCCTCAAGAAACTCTTTCCCCAAAAAATGCTGACTTAGTAAATCTTTAAAACCCTCCAAAGTAGTTATCGATTGCAATTTCTCAAGATAATTCATCAACTCATTTCGTAACGGTATTATTTTTCTGGCATTATATTTTGTAGGTCCGTAATATTCGTAAAGTTTATTGGCACTCTCAAAGCAAGGAGCAAAAAGATTAAAGACTATGCTGTCGACATATTTCGATTCTTTATCACAACGTATGAAGGTTTCATTACCGCCCGTATAATTAAGCTCAACGAAGTTTAAATCTTTTGCATCGAATATGGTTAGTTTCATAGTATTATTATAAGTATCAAACTAAATTTAGGAAATCATTTGATAATAGCAAAATGCTATTTTCATAATGATTAGTTCCTTATACCTTTATATCAGATAAGAGTATTCATCTTTTTAGGGATAAATGTTTAATAAAGAACAATTTAAAAGAAACTCCCGATTACTGATCGATTGGATTGCCGATTATCTGGAGGATGTTGAAAAGTATCCTGTCCGGTCGGGTGTAAATTACGGTGATATTAGACAAAAGCTGCCTAAACAACCCCCTGCAAAATCTGAATCTGTAAACCAGATCTTTGAAGACTTTAAAAAAATAATTCTCCCTGGAATAACTCACTGGCAAAGTCCGCGTTTCTTTGCCTACTTCCCTGCAAACAATAGCGAGCCTTCGATATTGGCCGAGTTGCTAGTGGCTGCCTTGGGAGTGCAGGGTATGAAATGGATCACTTCACCAGCTGCCACTGAACTTGAAGAAGTGGTGATGGACTGGCTGAAACAGATGACCTTATTACCTGAAGAATTCTCGGGCGTTATTCAGGATACTGCCTCTGTATCAACCCTTTGTGCCATCCTGGCTGCACGGGAAAAAACGACCGGACTGTACTCTAACAGGCAGGGATTAAAGGAAAACTTGCTTCGCATTTATTGCTCGGAAGAAGCTCATTCTTCAATTGAAAAGGCGGTGAGAATAGCCGGGATTGGAAGTGACAACCTGGTAAAAATAGCTGTTGATCCTTTGAACAGAATGATACCTGATAAACTTGAAGAGCATATTGAAAGAGATATCACCCGTGGATTTCAGCCCTCCTGCATTGTAGCTGCGTTAGGAACCACAGGTACCTGTTCAATAGATCCGATTCATGAAATTGGTCAGATAGCACAGAAATGGCATCTCTGGATGCATGTCGATGCCGCATTTGCAGGAACAGCATTAATCCTTCCCGAATTCAGGGCTACCATTCAGGGCCTGGAATATGCCGATAGTATTGTGATTAATCCGCATAAATGGATGTTTACGAATTTTGATTGTTCAGCCCTTTTTGTAAAAGATACAGAACATCTTCAAAATACCTTTCGCCTCGTTCCCTCCTATTTGCAAACACAAACCAATACTGAAGCTAACGATTACAGCAACTGGGGAATTCAGCTTGGCAGAAGATTCCGTTCACTTAAGCTCTGGTTTGTGATAAGAAATTACGGCGTGCAGGGTATTCAAAACCTGTTGCGTAAACATATTGAATTAGCAGAATATGTTGAAAAGAAAATATATAATAACCCTTATTTTGAGTTGCTTATACCTAGGAACCTGACTGTCGTCTGCTTTCGGTTTAAACCTCCGGATACAACTGAAGAGGTACTAAATAGATTAAATGCTGCGTTGATCGAAAAAATTAATTCTACCGGGAAGGCTTACCTGTCTCATACAATGATTGGAAATAAGTACACCATCCGATTTGTCTGTTCACAGACCAATGTAGAGCGTAAACATGTCAATGAAGCACTCGAAATTATCTTTAAATGTGCAGAAGAAATACAAAAAAATGAATAACTCCCATAAAGAAATCAGCGATATTTTTGTAGGATATTTTGGATCAAAACCCGAAGTTATTAAGCCGTTACCGGTTTCCGGATCGAATCGAAAGTATTACAGACTCATTAAGGGCGATAAAACAGCCATTGCTACATATAACCCTGATAAGCTTGAGAATGAAGCTTTTATTTATATTACAAGGAAACTCGCAAAAGCCGGTGTTCATGTTCCAATGATTTATTCAACAAACCTCGATAAAAATATCTATCTGCAGGAAGACCTTGGCGAAACTGACCTTTTTCAACTTGTTTCAGAAAAGAAAGACCATCCCGATTCTTCGATCATTGATTTATACAAACAGGTAATCGATGAAATGCCCGCAATTCAGTATACAGCTGCTCACGAATTCGATTTCTCCCTATGCTATCCACGACATGCATTCGACAGGCAATCGATGCACTGGGACTTGAATTATTTTAAATATCATTTTTTAAAGCTCGCCTATACTCCTTTTCATGAGCAAAAACTGGAAGATGATTTCAACAGTTTTATCGATTTTCTTCAGCAAGCTCCATCGGATTTTTTTCTTTACCGCGATTTTCAGTCGCGCAATATAATGATCCATCGTAGTATACCCTATTTTATCGATTACCAGGGAGGAAGAAAAGGAGCATTACAATATGACCTGGCTTCTCTTTTATTTGAAGCAAAAACCGGCCTGACACCCGACATCCGTAATGAGTTACTCAACTATTACCTGGAAGTCTTTGGCAGGTATTCTTTTTTCGATCGTGATGTGTTTATGAAATATTTCCCGGGATATGTTCTGATACGACTTTTACAGGCGTTCGGAGCATATGGTTACAGAGGATATTTTGAAAGAAAATCGTACTTCCTCCAAAGTATACCACCGGCTATCGCATCGTTAAAATGGTTACTTACAAACTATGACCTTGGCGTCTCGTTGCCCCATTTACGGGAAACATTATCTCAAATGGTTGAACAGCCTGTATATAACCTGCCTGAATTTTCGAATGATAAACTTACTGTTACCATCAACAGTTTCTCATATAAGCGTGGCATACCTGAAGATTTTACCGGGAATGGAGGAGGATTTGTTTTCGATTGCAGGGCACTGCCAAATCCGGGAAAGTTTGAAGAGTTTGCAAACAAAACAGGCAGAGACATAGAAGTTCGTAATTTTATGAATGAGAAAAAGGTTGTAATTGAATTTCTTAAGCAGGTTAAAAGTATTATTTCAGGTTCTGTTGTTGAGTATCAGAAACGCAAATTTGAGCATCTTCTGGTGAATTTCGGATGCACAGGAGGACAACACAGATCGGTATATTGTGCAGATCAGATAGCAGAGTATCTCAAGAAAAACTATGATATACATGTTCTGCTGAAACATCAGGAGCTTGAAAGATCAGGAATGTCTCTCTGATTTATAAACAATGCAGGAACAATATATAGTATAGAATACACTTTAATTAAATCCTTATTGTATTTTTTTGTATAAAAAAGCCAGATACACACCAAAAAAATAGCTGAAGCGATACAGATGAAAGCAATGATTTTAGCCGCAGGCTTAGGTACACGATTACGCCCGCTTACCGATACAAAACCGAAAGCACTCGTCGATATTGGTGGTCATACCATGCTGGAACTTTCAATACGCTTTTTAAAAAAATACGGGATAAGGGATATTGTTATTAATGTGCATCATTTTGCGGATCAGATTATCAGTTACCTCGAAAGCAATAAGGGTTTTGGACTGAATTATTCAATCTCCGATGAACGGGATATGTTGCTTGATACGGGTGGTGCAATTGTTAAGGCATCAAAATTACTCAGAGGAGATGAGCCCTTTATCCTGATGGGGACTGATATCCTCACCAACCTCGATCTGAATGCAATGATCCGTTATCATTTAACCAGGAAACCATTGGTGACATTGGCTGTTAAAGACAGGATAACTTCCAGATCGTTACTTTTTAATAAGTCTATGCAACTTATAGGATGGAGAGACAACAGCAGCGGATCGATCCGGGGAAAGATCGATGAAAAGTCAGGGTTTGCGCTGGGTTTTAGTGTTATTCAAATTATTGATCCTTCCATATTTGACCTGATAGAGGAGAAAGGAGCTTTTTCAATCATTGATCTTTACCTCAGGCTAATGGAAAATTACAACATCATTGGGTTTTGCCATAACGATTCCATCTGGCTCGAATTTGGGCGTGCCGATAAACTTGAAAGCACAATTCAAAGTAGTGAATATCAAACGATCATTAGCCAGCTTTAAACAATTTGCTCCCCGGTTAGTTTAATAATAAGGAGTGCATTAATAATTCGTTACTGCGGTAAGCAAACAAATAATTAAATTTATCATCAGACTTAATCAGGTATTGACCACATGCAGCAACAAATTGAGGGATTAAACGAAAAACTCAAAAACAGCAGACCGGAAGAAGTACTGCGGTTTTTTTTGGATACCTACCCTGGCGAAGTTGCACTTGGCTCCAGCCTTGGCGCTGAAGATCAGGTAATTTTGGATATAATGTCGAAGATAAGCGATCGCTTCAGGGTTTTCACACTTGATACAGGCAGGCTCTTTCCTGAAACATATAGTCTTATAGAAACAACCAATCAACGATATAAAAATTTGATCCACGTGTACTTCCCCGACCATGAGCAAATTGAAGAAATGGTCAATACAAAGGGTATTAATCTTTTCTATGAAAGTGTTGAAAATCGCAAGCTATGCTGTTATCTTAGAAAAGTAGAACCGTTGAAAAGAGCACTAACCGGAAATAAGGTTTGGGTAACCGGTCTTCGAAAAGATCAATCTGTAAATCGCTTCTATACCAAGCTGGTGGAATGGGACGAGAACTATAGCATCTATAAGATCAGCCCTTTGCTTAACTGGACAGATAAAGAAGTCTGGAAATACATTAAAGAAAATAATGTACCCTACAATGCCCTTCACGACCAGGGTTTTACCAGTATTGGTTGTCAGCCTTGTACGCGAGCTATTAAACCAGGAGAAGATCAACGGGCAGGACGCTGGTGGTGGGAATCATCAGAACATAATGAATGTGGCCTTCATGTGAAAACATAATATGCTAAAGAAAAGAGAAAGAAGGTACCTGCCATAAACCCAAACTGAGCATTAGCGCAATCCGGCAATTGAAATTAAAGTAGGAGGCAAAGTTCCATAAATTAGCTTTGCCGTCCTCTCACAC
>CAZWIU010000028.1:0-10206 GCA_964634105.1 uncultured Bacteroidales bacterium
CTTGTTTTTTCTTCAAATTTACAGAATTTGGTACATTAGCGGATATACATATATCTTAAATACCTGGTCGAGGGAAGTAATGCATCAATGTACAGTTCAGGATCCACAGACTGTGTATGACCTTGATAAGACCGGTTGCTGGGGTGAAGCTGTGAGACAGAGAAAGCCCATTATAATCAACGATTATGAAGCCGGAAGTCCCTATATTAAGGGAATTCCCGAAGGCCATGTCAAACTAAAAACGTTCCTGACCGTGCCTATCATTGTTGATAACAATATCGTTGCTGTTGCTGGAGTAGCCAATAAATCAACCGGATATGAGAATTACGATGCCCTGCAATTATCACTGTTAATGGATAGTGTCTGGAAGATTACCCATCGTATCAATATGGAAAATGATCTGCGAGAAACCAATAAAACGCTGACAGAATTAAATGCTACCAAGGATAAACTGTTCTCAATCATTTCGCACGACCTGAAAAGTCCTTTTACTGCCTTGTTGGCTTTGACTGAAGCGCTGATGGAGGATCAAAAGAACAACCTGGATGGGAAAAAAAGAGAGGGATATTTCTCAGGTATTTACAATGTTACTAAAAGTACCCTCGAACTATTAGAGAACCTGTTAACATGGGCTCGCTCACAAACCGGAAATCTGAGCTCAAATCCCTCGGGCATAAATCTGAAACAACTGATGCCGGATGATATCATTAACCTGATGGATGCCGCTGCCCGTAATAAAAAAATTGCGCTAATCAACACTATTAAAGAGGATATCTGGGTATGGGCCGATCAGAATATGTTAAACACCATTCTGCGTAATTTAATATCGAATTCCATAAAATTTACCAGGGAGAATGGCACGATAAGCGTGAGCGTTTCCTCTGTTAATGGATTTGCAGAATTATGCGTTGCAGATACAGGCGTTGGCATGAACAGTAAGACATTAGATTCCCTTTTCAGCATTGGCGATAATAATTCTACACCTGGTACAGCCAATGAACGGGGGACTGGGCTTGGGTTGATTCTTTGCAAAGATTTTGTCGAGAAACAGGGCGGACAGATCCGTGTTGAAAGTAAACCAGACAACGGCAGCAGATTTTACTTTACAATTCCTTTACAAAACCGGTAAAGCGGTATGCAATCTTTTCATTAACTTTCGGTAATTAAGATTCTGACTGAAAGCATGCAGCAGTAATTATTTCCATAACCTGTATGAAAAGACTTTTCTATGCCCGCATCATCATAATAGCAGCAGCCTGTTGCCCTATGACTGTGTATATATCGGGACAGTCTCTAAAATCTTTTGAGTCATGGATAGAATCCGCTGATATCAGTGCTGTTAAAAAAGCGCCTTATAAACAAGCTATGGGCATAGGATCGACGGTCCACGCGGTATTCATTTCCGATATCAACGAGTATAATACATGCCAGGGAGGAACAGTCGGAAATGGACGGCTTGAAATTTCCGTTGACTGGTATAATAAGGAGGATGAAACCGGCCAGTTCCTGTTCGGGATGGCCACAAATCCCGATGCCCTGCAGCAAAATAAGGAATCCTTCAGGGATGAGTCGGGGTTTGCAGAAATAAATGAAGCCACCCTGACCAATATATACGGAGGCACGTTGTGGCTTTATACAAGCCAGAAGGAATGTATCAATACCATTTCAGGCAGCACCGGTGTGACAGAATACTATACACAACTTAGATACTTCCTCTTCTACGACGACAGGATCATTAAAATAGAAGCACAGGGCCACAGCAAGGCGGAGGTCATGAAACAAATGCTAGGCGGCATACTTGACAAGGTAAAAAGATTTGATTTCACCCCGTATAAAAACACAGTAGCAACAGAATGATTAGAACCATGTAAGAAGGCTGTTAGCTGTTAGGGATGGCCAGCCTATGATAATGCTTTCAACTCGATGATCGGCACTACTTCTTTAGCCTGGCTCCGTCGACAAAATATTTGGTATCACCTCTCCAGGGCAAGGTTCCTTTCTTTTCTTTATAGTGAACAGTAACAAACTGGCCCTGCAAAGTATCGAGCTGCAGAGCGAGCGAATCATTCATAACTGAGAAGAAAAATTTTTCGGACGCGAGCGGAACATTGGCATTGCTTACCACGCTGCTTAAAATCAATTCGCCTTCATAGGTCTTGAAAATAAACCCCTTTTTTGAGAATTTTTGCAGCAATCCGGTTCTCAACCCCTCGCTGTATGTATAGATGTATTTCAGATAAATGAAGATTGCGAGACCAAGGATTACTATAAACATAATCCAGCGAAATATTTTTTTCAATGGTCTGCCGATTTTTGACAAGGTTTCGTTAGCCATAGAGTTGAAGATTGAGTGATCGTGTACTTACAGGTAAAATTAACATTATTTTGATCATGAATTTCTTTATTATTTAGTTCACGCAAAGAACACAAAATTCAGCAAACGGTTGTCTGGGCATTCTAAGAGACTGTCTAATATTATTATATTATGCAAATTATCAGCTATTTACATTTGAATTTGAGAATCACATTCACTCAAAGGCCTCATAAACTTGGTGAAACCTTTGTGTCCCGAATCATTCGGGACACTAAGAATACTCAAAAATTTAGACAGTCTCTAAGATTATAAATCAATAGATTATCTTAATATTAAAAACGCAGAGGACTCAAAATTTCTTTATATGTACATGAGTTATTTTCCTATTAGCTTTTCCTGACATGAAAATAATTGCCTAACATAATTATATCAACCGGAAGTGCAAGATAACATTAAAATGGTTGCATGGCTTCATCTCTTTTTTTCTACTTTTGTTGTTCACTAACTTAACAGGTATAATATACATGGCTGAAAATCTGTTGAACGAAGTAAAATCCAAAGCCCGGGTATGGCTTGAGGGTAACTATGATGCTGAAACTCAAAAACAGGTAAAACACCTGTTGGAACACGATGAGAAAGAACTTATCGAAAGTTTTTATCGCGACCTGGAATTTGGCACCGGAGGGTTACGCGGTATTATGGGTGTCGGGACAAACCGCATGAATATCTATACCGTTGGCATGGCCACCCAGGGATTAAGTAATTACCTTAAAAAGAACTTCAGTTCGCTTTCACAGATCAAGGTGGTTGTTGGCCACGATTCGCGTAATAACAGCAGGCTCTTTGCCGAAACCACCGCTAAGATATTTGCAGCCAACGGATTCATGGTCTACCTGTTCGATGCGCTGCGCCCTACTCCCGAGCTATCTTTTGCTATCCGACATTTTGGCTGTCAGAGTGGTGTCGTTATCACAGCATCGCACAACCCGAAAGAATATAACGGCTATAAAGCCTATTGGGACGATGGCGGACAGATCATCGAACCCCACGATAAAAACATAATCAACGAAGTCCTCAGCATCAGATCGGTCAATGAAGTTAAATTCGATGGCGACAGTTCAAAGATCATTATGATAGGGTCCGAGTTCGATGAAATTTATACCGATCAGATTAAAAGCCTTTCGTTATCGCCCGAGATCATCGCCCGGCATAAGGATATGAAGATCGTATACACACCCATCCATGGCACGGGTGTTAAGCTGGCCCCCCTGTCGCTCAAGAAGTTTGGATTTGCCAACATTATCAACGTTCCTGAACAGGATGTGCCGGATGGAAACTTCCCGACGGTGCATTCTCCGAACCCGGAAGAAACAGCCGCCCTTTCGATGGCTATTAAAAAGGCCGAAGATACAGGTGCCGAACTTGTGATGGCTACCGACCCCGATGCTGATCGTGTTGGAGTTGCAGTTAAAGACACATCCGGTAAATTCATCATCCTGAACGGAAACCAGACAGCTTCGCTACTGATCAATTACCTGCTGACCAAATGGGCGGAGAAGGGACGGCTGAAAGGCAAAGAATATATCGTAAAAACCATTGTGACGACGGAGCTCTTGGCCGATATTGCCAGTAAATACAAGGTCCCCTGCTACGACGTGCTTACCGGTTTCAAATATATTGCCGATATCATTAAACAGAAGGAAGGCAAGATGAAATTCATCGGCGGAGGCGAAGAAAGCTACGGTTACCTGGCAGGTGAATTTGTTCGCGATAAAGATGCCATCATTTCCTGCTCTCTGATTGCCGAAACTGCTGCATGGGCCAAAGACCAGGGCAAATCGATGTACGAAATGCTGCTTGAAATATACCGTGAATTCGGAATGTACAAAGAGCACCTGTTATCTGTGACACGGAAAGGGAAAGAAGGAGCCGAAGAGATCCGGCAGATGATGGTTAACTTCAGGTCGAACCCGCCAACGGATATCAACGGATCGAAAGTAGTACGCATCGCCGATTACCAGCTACAGAAAGATCAGGATATTATACAGGGTATTTCGAAAAAAATTGAGCTTCCAAAATCCGATGTACTTCAGTTTTTTACCAAAGATGGCTCCAAAATATCAATTCGTCCATCCGGCACTGAACCAAAGATCAAATACTATTTCAGTGTAAAGGAAAGTCTGCCTTCAGTCGCTTCTTTCAACCAGGTTAATACCTTGCTGGATGAGCGCATCAAGCGGATCATGAGAGACCTGGGACTCTAGTTTTTCATTTCATTATTAAAAGAGAATTTTTCCCGGCAGGGTTGATTATCAGGCAAAGTAACGCAATCAGCAGCTAAGCTTTACAATGGATATAAGTATCCAGCTTCCTATTCTCTGAAGAGTTATTACCGGTATAAATAAGCTTTTAAAAATAATCACTTAATGAATTGATTCGCTGTTTTGCCGGCGAAGTTCCCTAAAGGTAATGTTGATTTTTCATCGCGCAATGTGATAATTCACTAATCGCTCTTCGTAATATTTTTTCTGAGATAAAAACTGGTTAACAAAAAGATTCTGCCGCAGTATCCGGCCCACATCGGGAGCATATAAGCAATCGACTGTTCCGACCTGTTTTTCTTCCGGATCATATTCAGTTAAAGTCGTTTTACAGTTATAGACCTCTTCAAAGATCCCTGCCGGAACTCTGATTGCATCGGGGCACACTTCGATCCTGCCGAACTCTAATATATTGCTGTTAGGTCCGGAGAAATAATTTTTAAAGAGCGTATCGGTAAAATTATATTGGGAGAATATGATCATCCCTTTTTCATTCACTATATACCCGGATGAATCCCGGAAATATTGTTCTATGGGCAATGAAGGAAGTACATACTGTTTGCCATAGTATACAGAGAATACATATCCTCTGATTATTGTATCGCCAATAATCCTGAAGGTATCGTTTTCGCCAAGCAGCTTTTCTTTACCCAGCGAATCGATCTGGTAACTGTTATAGATCCAATAGCTCCCGATGGAAAGCGGGAAATAATCGGGTATATGGGTTGACTCATTATCCTTGTCGCACGCAACAAAAGCAATGAGTAGGAATAATACGGCGAACGATTTAAGTTTTATCAGGATCATCACAAGGTCATAGTGTAATACATTTTTATATTCGATGTATGCTGAAGTAAAACGAACGGTGATTGTAAATAGTATTGATTGCATGGTTAAGGTACCAGGGAAAATTTGTATGCGTGGTAAAGAATATTTTATATTCGCAGAAAGATAAGTTTTAACTAGAAATTAAACGACAAACTATATAAATACACATGAAATCGTACCGAAAAGAACTTTGGTTCAGGACCGACAACCGGCGCGAAATGATCAATATTACCAGCGAAGTAGAACAGTGCCTGCTTGAGAGTGGTGTAAGCGAAGGATTAGTGTTGGTGAATGCCATGCATATTACAGCCAGCGTTTTCATCAATGATAACGAATCGGGTTTGCACCACGATTTTGAAGTATGGCTTGAAAAGCTTGCTCCCGAAAAACCTTATTCGCAATATAAACACAACGGTTTCGAGGACAATGCCGATGCACACCTGAAACGGACCATTATGGGACGTGAAGTGGTGGTTGCTGTTACCGGGGGTAAACTGGATTTCGGCCCATGGGAGCAGATCTTCTATGGTGAATTTGACGGAAAACGTAATAAGCGGGTCTTGGTGAAGATCATCGGTGAGTGAGGATTAGAAAAAGGGGAATCTAGGGGGAGTTCATAACTTTGAGATCAGTTAATGACCCAAAACCGGGGGAAACTATGGTGAACCATAACTACTCATCATAAAAAAAATAATCCGGAAAGTTCACCAGGTACACCTTCTCGGTGGCACGTGTAAGGGCCGTATACAGCCAGCGAAGGTATTCCCTGTCGACTTTCTCTTTCGGTACATAACCCTGGTCGATGAAGACCGTTTTCCACTGTCCTCCCTGCGATTTATGACAGGTAACGGCGTAGGCATATTTTACCTGTATGGCATTAAAATATTCGTTGCTTTTCACCTGCTGGTATTGTTTGCGTTTTGGTTTTATTTCGGTATAATCTTCGAGGATGGTGTAAAACATATTCCGGTTCTTCTCGCTGCTTAATGCCGGGGCATCTTCATACAGCACATCGAGCATGAGTTTCGCATCGATCTCGACGTCATAATCGATAAGTCGTATGGCACAGTCGACAAAACGGTAGCCGTACATTTCGTAATACCGGTGGATCTTAACGACCTCAATAATATCGCCGTTGGCAATAAAGTCGAGGCCCGACTCCTCCATAAGCCAGTAATAGTTATTCCTGACTACCATCAGCAATTCGCCCGGAACAAGCTCCTCTTCGCGGTACAGAATCGAATTGCGGATACCCCCGTTATACTTATTGGCCCGTTTGTTCGAACGACAAATAATGATCGTATCGCTAATACCGGTCTTATCGTATGTGTCTGAAATGCGTTCAATCAATTCGTTACCTCCCACTCTTTCTATATCGGTATACCCCTTTGTTGTTAATAGCGGAAGCGAATAATCGCCCGATTCGATCTTGTGACGTATCCGCGTGGCATTGAAGAGAATTCCTGATTCCTTTTTCTGACGCACTACCTCAACCAGCTGTTCTTTTGTGATGCTTTCGGAGTATAGTCCGAGCGAGGTATGAGCAAGCGCAGGACTGATATCGAGGCCTACCGGTGGCAGCTGGGCATCATCGCCTACCAGGATCAGCTTACATCCTTTCCCGTTATAGACGTACTCGATGAGATCGTCGAGTAGTTTCCCTGACCCGAACACTGAACCTTCCTGTTTTTGATTCGATATCATCGAAGCCTCGTCGATGATAAAAACAGTCCGTGTATGCAGGTTTTTATCGAGAACAAACTTACCAAAACCGTCTTTTGATGATTTCTGCCGGTAGATCTTCTTATGAATCGTAAAAGCCTGTTGGCCGGAATAGGAAGTCAGCACCTTTGCAGCTCTGCCCGTGGGCGCCAGCAATATCGATTTCATGTTGGCATTCCCGAGCATTTCTACATAAGCACTGAGCATGGTGGTCTTACCGGTTCCGGCGTAGCCAGTAATCAACAGTATCGCGTCGTCATCATCGCACAGGGTGAAAGCAGCTAAAACATCCACCAGTCGCTCTTGCGATGGTGTTAATGTATCCTTCATCCGTGCCCGTATCGACGATGCTATATGATCTGCCAGCATTTGACTTCTGTTCATTGAATTCGCCGCCTAATCTAATTTATTTTTATAAATTCGCAGCAATCCATATTCATTCTTATAGCTTCTCACACGAAATAATTATGCTTGAAATTGACCTGCTCGATCCCTCGCTGAAAAATACTCAGCTCATTGATGAGTTATCCATTCAGGTTGGCGCCGACGGATTTTCGTTTTGTATGCATGCAGGTAAAGAAAAACAGGTTGTTGCTTTTCGCCATTACAAATTTAGCAATATAGTACTGGAAGAAACTATTCTGCATAGCACCGCAGAGATATTAAATAAAGATAAGCTGCTTGATGTTGCTGTGAAAAATGTCAGAGTCGTTTATTCAGGGCGAAAATCAACGCTTGTCCCTTCAGAATATCTACAGGAGGAACACCTGAAACAAATACTGGAGTTCAACCACCCTCTCGACGAGCTGGATGAGATTCATCACACTGCCATCAGAGGATGTAGCTCGTACCTGGTCTTTGCGTTGCCCACCTATTTTGCAGGTATGATTACTGAAAAATTCAGGAATGCTGTCTTCTATAACCAGGCGGTGCCGTTGCTCAACTATGCCCTCGGTAAAACCGACAAATCAGGCGACGATGCAGTATATATTCAGCTTAATAAAGATTTTTTCGACCTGGTGATTATACAAAACGGAACCCTCAGTCTGTATAATAGTTACCTGTATGTCAACCCGGTCGATTTACTCTATTTTGTTCTGTATGTCTGCAAACAACTGAAGATAGATACCACATCGGTCCCGTTTTATCTTAGCGGAAACCGATCGACTGAGCGAGAGTTAACACATGAGCTGAGAGGATATATCCCTCATCTGCACCCGGTAACAAAGTTATCACTGGCAGCATCAACTAAGCTCAGCGTGTCGGAACGGCAACGTTTCTTTGGCTTAATACATCTCTTTTCTTGCGAATAGTAAGCGGTAAATATAAAGGCCGGCACATACCTGTCCGGCATAATTTCCCTTCACGGCCGACAACCGATTTCGCGAAGGAAAATCTTTTCAATGTACTTGGTAATCATTTCGATTTTGAAGGATTACATGTACTCGATCTTTTTGCAGGAACGGGAAGTATCGGTTATGAGTTTGCGTCGCGTGGTGCTGTAGTCGATCAGGTTGAGAAAGATTTCCGTTCGTATGAATTTATCAAGGCAACTATTGCTCAGCTGAAGATGGAAAATATTAAACCATACAGGGCAGATGTTTTCAGGGTACTGCCACGACTGAAGAAAAAGTATGATATTGTATTTGCCGATCCACCCTATCAATTGAAAAATATTATCGATCTGCCGGACCTTGTTTTTTCCAGCATGGTCCTCCAACCCGGAGGATGGTTTATCCTGGAGCATTCCGACCAGGTAAAGATGAATTCGCACAGGTATTTCAGGGAAGTGCGCGAATACGGGAGTGTGAATTTCAGTATTTTTGTCATTCCCTGAAAGAGGTTTGTTAGCAGATGGATTTAATTCCTTATTAACCTGCTTAATGTATAAATTTCATTTTATGATTATCCGCAATGGTGCCATGAAACAATATATAATTAATATAACAACACACCCCTTTTGTCCCCCTCTTCAAGGGTAATTGCCTGGAAAGTGGCAGAAGTATATAAGCACATCTTTACTCACCCCGCTTCGCACCCCTCTCTCACGAGAGAGGGGTTAAACAAACCCGGCATTATCAAAATACAAGGTGGGGTGAGTAAAAAAAGAGGAACTATATCGATTCCCTGCCTTTATCTATGCAATTACCCTCTTCAAGAGGGGGAAGGATTTGCGGGTAGTAAGTCCCCTCCTGAGAGGAGATTTAGGGGTGTGTATTCCTGGTAATTAGGTATCAAAACGGACATTCATTTTTCATTTATTTAGCTGATAGTGAAAATCCGGATTAGAAAAAGTAATATATTTATTACCTTTATAAATGTAATCAAGCGAACTGATCAGGATCCTTAAAAAGGACGGCTGGTACGAAATAAGGCAATCAGGTAGCCATATTATTATGAAACACCCGACCAAAACTAATATGATACCAATACCTTTTCATGCTTCAAAAGAAATGAAAAAAGGGACTTTAAGCAGTATCCTTAAACTTGCTGAAATAAAAACTAAAAAAAGGTAAAAGGATGAAAACGATTAAAAAGCCTAGGATTAAACTGAAAATACTCAAAGAAGACAAAGGTTATACTGCCTTAGGCCAATGGAAAGACAGAAGCCTTGTAGCATGTGGCGATAACTGGGAAGAATTGAAAAAAATGATTATCGACATGTTGAACCTTGTGTTTGAAGATTTAGGATTTATATATACCATTGATGAGATTGAATTTACATATGATCTTGCGAGTTTTTTTGAGTTTTACAATGTCATTAATGCCAAAGCTCTCAGCCAACGAATAGGTATGAACCAAAGCCTGTTGGCCCAATATATCAAAGGCATTAAAAAACCTTCCACCGAACAGACCAGGAAAATTATGAACGGGGTACAGCAAATTGGCAGGGAACTGGCTGAAATTAAATTTTTGTTTTAAACATGGATCTCCCTGACAAGGGAATATTTTACAATTAATATATGATTAGCCAGTAAAGATATTTCGAATTACTCCTTTTTAGCTTCTTCTCACGAACTA
>CAZWIU010000028.1:10306-45161 GCA_964634105.1 uncultured Bacteroidales bacterium
ACAAAAAAGCTTCCAATTAGGGAAGCTTTTGCGGTCTGGACGGGACTCGAACCCGTCCCGCCTCAGGCGGGATGACAGGCTCAGCTCGTTTTAACAAATTGTAATCTGAATTATTTATTAGCCAGTAAAGATATTTCGAATTACTCCTTTTTAGCTTCTTCTCACGAACTAAAGCAGCAGTTTTCGTAGGGCATGTTTCCACATACACCAGTATCCATGGCATCTTTCCCCTGGTATATCTGCTTTCTCCGTTATTATGCTGTTCAAGCCTTTTTAGATAGTCAGTAGTATAACCCTTATAGAATGTACCATCAAAAAGACTTTGTAGTATGTAAACATAATACTGCATAACAAAAAAGCTTCCAATTAGGGAAGCTTTTGCGGTCTGGACGGGACTCGAACCCGCGACCCCGTGCGTGACAGGCACGTATTCTAACCAACTGAACTACCAGACCCTGCTCAAATGCGCCACAAAATTAGTCCTTATTTTATTTCATGCAAATATCTGTGCTAAATTTTTAGCGTAAGATGATTAATCTCAACCACGCATTAATGTGAAGTAATATAGTATTTATAAGATCCTAGATGGAGATGAAAGAATACGAAAATCAATCTTTATCGCATTCAGCAAATCATGTAAATATATAAAATAACTATCGGCTGTCTGAAATCCGACAGCCGATGATGTTAAAAACAGAATGATATTCGTATTATACTATACAATCAGCTCATTCCCTACTTTGCGGGCACGTTCGGGCTTGTCGAGGTTTATACCGATAGCCAGGCCGATATCCACCAGAAGATTCCAGCCTGCACATAAGTATAGATAGGGGTTCATTTCTCCTGCCGACGGTATACGAATGGTCGTAAAAGGCGTATCGCGATCGGCAATAGCTATAACCTTCAGGCCGACTCCTTTAACCAATACCTCCTGGAATTTTTCAATTTCTTCTTCAATCGGGTCAATGACAAACACCACATCGTTCCTGTCCATCACCTCTTCTATCCCGTGGACTGCATAAGTACCTTCCAGGAAATCAGATTTCCTTCGTGTTATCTCGTTGGTCTTAAGTGTCAGCTCTTCGGCAACTCCGTCGTTGAACCCGGCAAAATAGATGGTCGGAGCCTTAGCAGCCATATCGACCACCTCTTTTGGAATGGGGAGTGTAAGCGCTTGTTCTATCAGGGCCGGCAATTTCGAGCATTCTGCTCTTTTATCTATGCCTTTTATATGCCATAGGATCGATTCATAGAACAAGGTTTGTTCTATCACACTTTTAGTAGCTGCCACTGCATTTTCCCATCCGCAATTCAGCACGAATGTCTTCCTGCATTCTTTTTCCAGCAGGGTATCATGGTTGGCTGTCAGGGCATAGCGCTTATCGTTGCCCATGGCGGCAAGTTTCTTGGCAAGCAGAACGACCTCTTTGGTACGCCCGGAATTGGAAGCACAAAAAACGGCGAATTTAGACAAGTCGTAAAGGGCCGACTGGCGTGAACCATCGGTAGAGATGGAAAGGTCTAACCCCCACTTCAATGCTTTACAGATGGCATTCTTCGCCGGGAAGATACGGCTCGAACCTTCGCCGGTCAGCAACAATCTGTTTGCAGATTTAATCTCTCCGGCAACCTCCCTGGTTTGATCCGGATTAAATTTTTTAACTACATCGGCCGTCTGCATCATTTCCTGCACCAAGGCAAATGCTGAGTATTTAGGGTCTTTCAGATTCATATGACTAACGTTTAATGTTATTTAATATTTGTTTATTAATGGCTATTTCCTGTTTTTAATTTCTGTTACTTGTTTCTTAAAATCTGCTGTTTCCTTTCGCACCTGCACAATGAAACTGTTTTCGTCGATTGTTCCGATGGCCGCGGTCATCTCTTCCATGTTCCGGAAGGTGGCCTGACGGAACGGGTTATCATAATCCTTTTTACGGGTAACATAAACCTGATCACAAACATAGTCCTGAAGTTCCACTGCCTTATCCAATGCAGATTTCCATTGCGCAGCGGTAAGATTTTTAGTTCCTTCCAGTTCGCACAGTATCGCGTAAGCGTGTTTCTGTTTATCCCTGGTATAATCGGCCCAAAGCTTATCGTACCTGTCGTGGATATCACTCCATGTCTCCAGTTTACCTGTTCCAATATCGGATCTGAGCTTATCCAGATCTTTTTTCTGCATCAACTGGCCACCGAGATTCACCCATTCTTTCTGGCGTTTACCTTGCAGATCCTTGACCATATCGGAAATACCAGCCTTCGAATGGGAATTCATGTAACTGATCAGGTTCTTCATTGCATAGTAGTATAACATATCATGATATGCATGATATGCTTTGTATGGTTTTAGGATGAGTACTTTCCGTTTCGAGTTTTCAACTCCTTCGGCTAAAACTTCAAGCTTATTGATAGCACTTTCATTGCCGGATAAGAGTTTCCGCCCCATGTCGGCCAGTTTATCGTCGCTCACCGAACTGGTATTGGCGTTCGTATGCTTCAAGTGGGCTTTAGCTGTCCATATTTCCAGTAACCTGCGTGCATTCATGATTTCCTCAACGGTATCCGGAGCATAGGGGTCGAATTCAATTTTCTGGACCTTGTTCTTACGTTTATCACGACTCTGAAACTTCCAGGAATTTCTTGCAAGGGCATACATATTGAATAACCACCAGAAAGCCGGCATGATCTCCAGCCGGTCATTGGCCACATTATTATTGATCAATGAAAACGGCAGTGGAATATCAAGTTCAGAAGGATAGTCGGCTTTTGACATCAGGATAAAAGAAGCAAAGCGACAGGAATGTTTTACGCTTGTGCAGAGGCCGGGCCAAAATCCTCTGCCTGCCTGGATCTCATTATCGTTCGACCGGCTGTTATGATTTGACCCAATGGTAGCGCCGGCTGCCAGGTTACTCTGTCCGAGTAACACGGCAGCAACCAGGAAGGAATTATTATGGTGTTGTTCATGGGCAGGAAATATTAAATTATTCAATACTTCACAACACGAGATGGTTGAATTATCGCCCAGGAATGAATGAATCAGCCTGGCCCCATATTTCAGGTTGGAGTTATTGCCGAGGATAAATCGTACTGCCTTGCAACCGTAAAAAATATGGCACCCATACCCGATGATTCCATTTACCAGTTCCACACCTTCCCCTATTTGTGTAGGTTCTTCTTCCGAAGAATTGATCGTGAGATTTTTCAATTTGTTGGCACCCTTTATATAACAGTCGGATCCAACCTTAACATCTTTTAAAATACTGGAATTCTTTATTACAGATTGAGCGCCAACTGTTCCATAGTACCCACGACGTTGGTCCATACTTTCCTGGGTAATTTTTTTCAGTCTTTCTACCAGGGCTTTGTCATCGACATATTTTGCCCACAGGTAGGCATCGGCCGTGATCATACCGTCGAATGGCAAAATTTTCCTGCAGCCTGTTTCGTTCATGAGGTCAATCCAGGTACGTACACTTTCCGGCTCACCTTCTTTAAGGATGCCATTGCCAAATTTGGCATGATCTGTTGTATGCATCTCTTCAATATTGAAAAGAATACATCGGTTGCCAATTATATAATGCGCCAGGTAATGTACGTTATGGATAGCCACATCGTCGCCGATATCACACGAGATAATAAGGCTATTGGTTATCCCTGCCGGTAAACGCAGGTCGTGATGCTGTATGACCATATTCTGCAGACGCCCTATCCTGACTAGTCCGTAAAACCGGGAATTCTTGATCTGGTTTGAATCAAACTCATCCGTTACAAGTATTTCATCCCAGTTATCGGCTGTATTATCATTCTTGATGAGTTTTTCTATTTCTCCTGCCTTGAGGTGCCTCCAGCCTGATGTTGGAGGTATGATCTGTTTATTACGCTGGTAATATTCATCTTTATTTTTGGGAAGATACTCGGAAGGAATGAAATTCTTACCTATATTCTCCGGCGGTACAATTAATACTTGATCCATATTACAATTATATTATGAATTTTATTCTTTTCTAATCAATAATAACAACATCAAAGATCCCAATCATGCCAGGACTATATGTCGAGGATACGCTTCTGCCTTCAACCAGGGTATCAAAAGTAAACTATTTCTATAAGAGAACAAATTATTTCACAGATAGCTGCTGCACATTCTGCTTATAGATGATTAAGGCGTACTGTACAGTGTCAATAGCGGGTTATCGTTTTATCAGCAAGCCGTTAAATATGCCCAGAATGAGCATTTCTATCAATCCTGTAACTAATATATAAAGAAGTGTTTTCAATGGTACGGTGTGCATCATCCAGCTTGTAATCACTCCCATCAGCACCCTGAAGAACCACATAAGCAGTCCGTAGGAAAGACCTTTGATGAAACCTGAATTTCCGGGCAATGCAGGCATAATAATAAAAAATATACCTGTGATAGCAAAGCCATACAGCAGATCAATTATAATTCCTGCCGGGATATTTATTTGCAGCCTGGCAATTGGCTTATAGCACTCCATTAATTTAACAGCAAACGGATTGCCATTGATTAAACCGTCCATCATACCGAATAACAGTCCGGTTACCAGTGAAACAATAATATATCGAAGCATGTGCTTATTTATTTATAGGGTTCACCCAAATATACCAATAATGACCGTTATAGCAATATGTTGATAAAACCGGTTATTGGTGCAAAAGATCACCAGGTTTACGTCATTAAAACCTTTGTCTACATGCATAAACTCTACCCGGCATAACAAAAGTAACTGTTTACCGGTAATATACCCCTTCTGATCGAAACGCTTTTTCTGTATATGGCATCACAAATTATTTTTGAAGGAATCATCTTTAACTGACAACTATAAATGAAAAAGAAAATCGTTATCATTGGCGGAGGCGTAGCCGGTCTATCAACCGGAATCTATGGCCAGAAGAACGGGTATGAGACCGAACTGTTCGAAATGAACTCTGTAACCGGGGGACAGTGTACTGCCTGGGAGAGAAAAGGATACCGGTTCGATTACTGTCTGCACTGGCTGGTTGGTACAAATAGAGGAGTCTTTCACGATATATGGAAGGAAACCAACGTCATTAACGGCCATACTGCAATTATCGATCATGAGATTCATTCAGTAATATTGGATGAATCAGGCAATGAATTTATCATTTATTCCAATATTGCGCGCTGGGAGAAGTACCTGATCGAGCTGGCACCAGTCGATACGACCAGTATCCGCAAGATGTGCAGCCATATGCGCAAAGCTGCCCTTTACGAGCCTGCCGATAATGAGAAGGGACTACGTGGTGTGTATAAAAAGATAAAAGCACTCGCACGTATGGCGCCTCTTTACCCATTATTTGTAAGATACGGAAAGAAAAATTGTAAGCAATATTTCGACGACCTCAAATTTAAAGCCCCCGTTTTGTTGCATTGTTTCAACAGCATGTTTGGCGAAAGAAATTTTTCAGCCCTGGCCTTTATCATGATGCTGGGATGGTTCGATCAGAAAAATGCAGGATACCTGATCGGCGGTTCTCTGCCCCTCAGCCGCAGGATGGAAGAACATTACCGTTCGTTGGGTGGTAAGATAAATACGGGGAAGAAAGTTATCAAAATACTGGTTGAGAATGATTCTGCTACAGGAATTTTATTATCTGATGGGACCATCGTTAAAGGCGACTATGTGATCAGCGCTGCCGATGGCCATGCAACCATTTATGATATGCTGGGAGGCAGGTACATCTCTAAAGAAATAAAAAACGCCTATGAAACCTGGGAGTTATTTACCCCACTGGTACAGGTATCTTTTGGAATAAATGCAGTGATGGGATCGGAATATCCTGCCCAAAGTGTAATAGCAAGAGATAAAAAAATAGGTTCGACGATCGTAAAATATGGATATTCGATCATGAACTATTCCTTTGATCCTACTATGGCGCCAACTGGGAAAACGGTTATCGTATTACGGTTTGAAAGCCCGTGGGATCAATGGAAGGGACTGACAACGGAAGAATATAAAACGGAGAAAGAAAAGGTCAGGAACGATGCGATTGCCATACTCGAATCACACTATCCCGGCGTTTCGGAATATATCGAAATAGTGGACGTTGCCACACCATTGACCAACGTCAGGTATACAGGAGTATGGAAAGGAGCCTATGAAGGATTCATGCCGGCGCCGGAAAATATCACCAAAAGTCTGAAGAACACATTGCCCGGACTTGCCAATTTCTACCTGGCAGGACAATGGCTTTTCCCGGGAGGAGGAATACCCCCGTCGGTGTTGTCGGGAAAGCAGGCGATAAAGCAGATCTGTAAGAAGGAAAAGAAACAGTTCAGGGCTGCTTAAGATGACATATCTTGTATGCATCAAAATAACAAGAAGGACAACGTAATTAATCGCTGTCCTTCTTTATTTTGTTTTCTGTTTTGTAATCGTAAAAAGCTGTAGCCATTGCAGCGTCACCTACTCGACTACAAACTGTCGATTAAACTCACCTGTTGCCGTCTTCACCTTGATTATATAAGTACCGGCAGAACAATCTCCCAAATCAATTTTTGCATGTAAAGCATCTATCTTATTTTGTTTAACAACCTTTCCGGCAATATCAATTATTTCGACAGAACAGATAAGTTCTTCGGAGTCAATATTGATGAGACGATTTGCCGGATTGGGGAAAAGTTTAATTAGAGAAGATTCTTCAAATTCCGGAGATGTATTCGATGGAACATCGATAACATTAATAACCACTTCATCAGCTGTCGAAATTTGGGTGCCATCGTTCACCGTCAACTTAATTGTATAGCTTGAATTCGTGTTAACTTCAGGAGCAGTAAAACTGAGATTGGCAGCATACCTGTCGGATAATGTAATGGGCGAAGACGCAGTCCAGGTATACGTAATTGATTCTCCTTGCGGGTCATACGATCCGGTGCCATCCAGGGTAACCAGTGAATTTTCATCAACCGTCTGATCAGGTCCGGCATTTGCAACAGGCCTTTGACTAATATCGGATGTACCCAGGGCCATAATTCCAAAAACAGTCCTGTTACACCATGCCAGGTCTTCAGTTTCATCGGGGCTTGCAGGGTCATCCTCGTCCCAGGCTGTTCGGCAGCCATGTACATCAGGTCCATCCGTATCGTTGTCGTAGCCCATAACATCGAAACCATGAATGGAAGAAGCCTCCATATATGCCCTGATATCTTCCGGTAATTGACCCGGTCCCAGAACGGCTGTCCAGGGAATACCCACTTCAAGGTTCCATCCTTCGGCTGTGTTTTCATAGTAAACATAACCGGCATATTCACTTTGGTCGGCACGGCCGGGAGCCTGGGCTGAATCGATAATACCCCGGTTGAAACGAAGCTGGATGGTGTTTGAATCGTAAACGGCAGTTGTTCCAACAGTATCAAGGCTAATATATACTTCTACATTATCGTACATGTATGGGCTTGGGCTGGTAGTATAAGGAATCTCACTTGCGTAGTCATCGAGAATATGCGCAAACAGGTAAAGCCTGAGACTGTCATAACAAACCTTAAAGGTCAGGGTATAATCCGCATCATTACCCGTAGCGCCTGATACATTGAAAGCTGTTGTCGTTTGAGAAACCGAATAGCAATCGTCAGCAACAGCATCGATTATTACTCCTTCCGGTGCATACGGGATGACCATTGATCTTACCGGAGCAATCATCGGAGCAGACCAGGCGACCGGGAATATCCAGGTCCCAAGTAATATGATAATACTATATAAGAATATTTTTTTCATATCGCCAGAGTTTGAGAATTTCAAATAGTTAGATTGTAAATGATCATATAATTGTAAACCGCTTCATTACAGGGCCTGCTTCAGTATTTAACCTCATTAAATAAATACCTTTTGCAAGACTCTCAAAATTCATTTCAACATCCAATCTGTTTATATATTTTGTGTAGATAATTTCACCATTAAGATCCAGAATTTCTATGCTATATATCAGTATTCCCGAGTTAACGCTCAGGAATTGATGAGCGGGATTTGGATAGATTGAAATACCTGAGATTTCTTCTGATTTGGCTGATTCTGGCGGTTCAACCTGTAAAACATGTATTATCACAGTGTCCTCTTCGGAATTCAACACACCATCATTGACTACCAGGCTGATAGAATAATCTGTATCCTGGTCGACCTCAGGAGCAGTGAAATTTGGTGAATCTGAGTGTATGTCAGATAACGAAATTGGCAAAGGAGCAGACCATACATACGAAATTGGTCCACTTTCAGGGTCATACGATCCGGCTCCATCCAGAGTAACCATCGTATTTTCATTAACCAGCTGATCAGGTCCTGCGTTTGCTACAGGCACTTCATTATTCTCCTCATACAATAAAGTCATGATTCCAAAATATATTCTGTTGCACCATGCCAGATCTTCCGTAGCATCAGGAATTTCAGGGCCGTCAGAGTCCCATGCAGTCTGGCAATCTTTTTGATCATGCCCATCAGTATCATTATCACTTCCGTGGACATCGAAGCCATTTACAGTACCCGCTTTAATATAATCCATAATATCTTCCGGCATCTGGCCCGATCCCAGGACAGCTGTCCAGGGAATACCAACCTCAAGCACCCAGCCCGAATCAATGTTTTCATAATAAACATTACCGGCATATTCACTCTGATCAGCCCGGCCGGGCATCTGGGCTGAGTCCTGGATCCCCCGATTGAAACGCAGCATTGTGGTGTTTGTGTCGTATCCTTCGATTGTTCCGGTAGTATCAAGGCTGATAAATACCTCCACATTATCGTACATCCACGGCTCCGGGCTTGTAGTATAAGGGATCGAACTTATGTAGTCATCGAGAATATTTGCATACAGATAAAGCCTTAGAGTATCATAACAAACCCGGAATGACAATGTAAAGTCTTCATCGGCCCCGGTACTGCCTTCATTATTGTAGGCTATTGTTGATTGAGGCAATGAATAACAATCATCGGCCACACCATCGATAGTAACCCCATTTGTATAGGGTATCTCCATTGCCCTTACGGGTTGAACGTGAGGCGCAGCAATTACATTGAATGATATCCAACTGCCGATAGCAATCAGCAGGATGCTTTTTATTATTTTTTCCATATAACTGAAGTTTAATGGTTTCACATAAATTAAAAATACCATTATTCGCGATATGCAGATCAGACAATTATGAACACCTTCAGCAACATATCAGGGACCTATAATAATATTTTCATCAAAATACCGATCCAGGTATTAAATCAACACAGGATACTTTATCATTACAACTACTCACTCCCCGCCTGTGCAGATTCAAGTTCATTCAGAAAGCTCTGATATTTCTGGTTATCGGGACTTAGCTCCAGCGCTTTCCTGATATCATTTAAAGCTCCAGCGAGGTTGTTTTTCTCCTGCTGGCAAATACTGCGTTCGTAGTAAGCAGCATGATCGCCGGGATCAAGTTTGATCGCCATTGAATAATCACCGATCGCCAGGTCGGTTTGCATTAATTTTCGGTACGCCCCTCCCCTGTTATAGTAATATACCGATTCTTTCGGGTTGTGTTGAATCGCTGAAGCGTAATCGGCAAGTGATTTTTCATACTCGGCTTTTTTCCAGTATTGATTTCCTCTTTTATTATAATATTCGGCTTGCTGCGGTTTTAGTTTAATTAGACTGGAATAAACTTCGATACAGCTGTCTGTCTGGGTAAGATCGGCAAACAGCGATGCACGTTCCTCGTATAGTTCTGCATCGCCTGGGTTGTATGAAATAGCCATAGCATAATCGTTTAGCGCTTCTGTTGGTTTTTTTAACGTTTTTCTGATACTCCCCAGTTGTTTAAATACATTATTATAAGAAGGTTTGAGAATGGAGGTAAGTAGAAAATTCAATTCAGCTTCTTCATTGTTTCCGATGTTGCTGTATATTATTCCCAGATTATAATACGCCTGTGTTCCGACCGGATTTATCAAAATGGCCTTTTTAAGGTCGGCTAACGCTTCATTGTTCTTTTGCTGCCAGGCATAAGTAACTCCCCTTCCAACCATCGCTTTGTAATTTCCCGAATCAACCGATAATGCGTGGTTAAATGCAGTGATTGCTTCATCAAACTTCTGAAGATATACCCATGCATTACCCTTATCGCAATATGCATTCACATTTTTATCATTCAGCGAAATTGCCCGGTCATAATCATTAATGGCCTTCTGATACTCGCTCATAAAGAACCAGGTTGTAGCCCTTTCATAGTATGCCTCCTGGTTTCCGGGATCAGCAGCAATCAGCTTCGTAAAATCCGTAATTGCTTGCTGGTAGTTGTAAAGCTTACGGTTTGTTAATGCTTTATAAAGAAGTGCTTTCTTTGAATCAGGTTCCAGTAGTAAAGCTTTCTCAAAATAGGGAAGTGCATTTGTATATTGTTCACGGTTGAAATATACGATCCCGCTTTGAATATAACCTGCCGCATCGGACGGAGTTTCGGCATAACTATTGATCCAGTATGTGTAGTACCTGGCAAGGGTATCGCTCCCTATATACTTCATATTTGCCCTGTCAAGCGGAGATTCGCCATAATTATTTTTAGCGTACAGATCGCCCCCGTGTTTTAACAGCAATTCAGCTACTTCAACACTGCGGGCAAGATGCAAGGATGTGTTGCCTTCCTTGTTGGCATAGTTAACACTGAAATCCTCGTCCAGCAGATAGTTGACCATTTCCCTGTTATCGAAATACACCGCACGCTGCAACACTGAATTTCCTTTCTCATCTACCTGACGATAGAATTGAAATGCTTTGATCATGGCCTTTCTGCGGATCTCATCAGAAGCCACTGCTGTAATAAAATCGAACTGTCCGAGAGCCGTAATGTTTTTATTTAACCCTGCCAGGGTAAGCCAAAATACAGCATTTTCGGCATATTCATCATGCCGGTAATACTCATTGACCTGGTTATATCCATATGAATAGGCAGGCGAATTCAGATCAGCCACTTTAAACAGGTAGTGATAGTACATGGCATATTGAGCAGGAGCATATCCCTGGATTGCCGATTTTCTGTACCACTCCTCCGCTCCTGTCTTATCTCCATACTTTTGTTCACGGTAATACCCATTGTAGTATTGAGCAATGGGATGATTATCGTTGGCGGATATAACGAAGAAAGGTTCGGCCAGCTCCGGGGTAACTCCTTTCAGGAATCCCATAGCCATGAGATAATTATACTCTGCCTCCTGTTCGCGGGTGAGACCTGTTCCCAATGCCTGTGATTGTATTGAATATCTAGAGTCCTGGCAAAAACCAACCTGACAGGCAATAAACAAAACTGTAACTAGATATAATCTGTTCATAGAATATACATGGAGTCCTGGTTTTAACGGTTATTTCCCATCGAGAATTATGGGTGTATTCTTGCCACCGCTTCCTACGATGATAAGCTTTGCGTTGGGTGAAGTTGAAATAGCCTTAATCATTTCGTACTGCAGCTGTTTATCGTTCAAACCCATGCTGATGATTCTCTGGTAATCGGCAATACCCTGTGCCTCGATCCGTTTACGCTCAGCCTCCTGCTTTTCCTTTTGAAGAACAAATGCCATTTTTTGGGCTTCCTGCTCAGCATTGATTTTTGATTCAATGGTTGTCTTCACGGAAGCAGGTAAAGAAATATTTCGCACCAGAAGCTGCTCGAGCAATAATCCTCGATCTTTTAAATCTTGCTCTATAGAAGAAAAAATCTTATTCTGAAATTCGTCCCGTTTGGTTGAATAGAGTGAAATTGCTTCATAATAAACCGCATTATCCCTGATCTTTGTCCTGCAAATAGGGCGCACAACAATATCCCTGTAATCTACTCCAATTTCTCTCAAAATCCGGGGAGCTTCGGAAGGAATTACCCTGTATAATACGGTAAGATCGATAATAACTTCCAGTCCATCGGCCGATAAGACCCGGATAGCATCATCATTTCTCCGGGTAACTTCATCCTGGATTCCTGACATAGTATAATTCTGTGTCCTGATATCGAAAGGGACCACTACTACAAGCGGATTTTTTAAATTGAGCCCGCTTTCCAGAATGCGGTCGCTGACTTTACCGAAGAGCTTCTGCACGCCTACCTCGCCTGCTTCAATCTTAATGACGGATGCCCAGGCGATACCTACAACTATTGCAGCGACTCCAATCCATTTAATAAAGGTACTTTGTGCACGGGCCGGTGAATTGGATTTTGCAATCACAAATCCGATCACGATAACGATAATTCCGATAATGATTAAGAACATGGTTGTATGATTAAGGTTAGTATTCAATTATTCGACTTGAGTAAAGATAACCAAATAAAAATAGTGATCGGGATAAGAAAAGTTAGAGACCAATTTTCAACCTGGTCTTAAAATGCTTCCAGTGTAAAAGTGAACGTACTACCTTGTCCGGGTCTGCTTTTTACACGTATCTTACCGCCGTTCCTTTCGACAAAATCTTTACAAATAATTAAGCCGAGACCAGTACCTTTTTCTCCGGCTGTTCCTTGTTCTGTATATGTTTTATCAATTTGAAAAAGCTGCTCGATCCGGGCAGGATCCATACCCATTCCGGTGTCTTTTACACTAATCTCTATATTATTTCCATTCGCACTCCTTGCTGCAATTACCTCCACATTGCCCCCTGACGCTGTGAATTTGATAGCATTTGAAAGGAGGTTTCGCAAAATGGTCAGCAACATATTTTTGTCAGCCTTCACCTTAAAGAATTTTGATACATCGCTTATAAGCGCTATGTTTTTCTCTCCGGCTAAACTCTGAAAAACCTTAAAGGAATCATTAACTATCGAATCAAGCTGTATGACTTCCGGGTTATAACTGATTATATCACGTTGCGAAAGCGCCCAGGACAATAAATTCTCAAGAAGATTGTAAGTATTATTTGCAGATTCGTTCATCACCTTTAACAATCTCTTCTGCTTTTGTATATCATATTTTTCAAGATTGCTTAACATCAGGTCTAAAAACCCGAGGAGAGAATTAAAAGGGTTTTTAAGATCGTGGGCAATGATGGAAAACAATTTATCCTTTGTCGCGTTGCTTGCTTTCAGGGCAGCTTCGGAGCGTTTAAGTTCTTTTTCAGTCTTCAGGCGTTCTATCTCGGCCGATACCCTGGCCCCGATGATCTTCATGATATCGCGCGCGTAGGGTGGGATTTCCAGCTTGTTACGCGAAACGGCACAGATCACGCCATTTATTTTCCCCTCGTTATTATATAATGCAGTTCCAATATATCCCTGCGCATTGAGGTCGACAAGTATTTTATCTTTCGGAAACAGTTCAATTACATTTTCGGGATACTCACAATATCCTTTACGGCTTGTAACAGCGCATGGAGTTCCTTCAAGGTCATAGGAAAAATCGTGCGATATGTTGCCGTCGAGATATAAAGGAACCGCTTTGATTCTCTCCTTGCCAACGATCTGTCCGATGAGCACACAATCGGTACCAAGCCATTTAGACAGGTTCACAACTATATTATCAAAAAAATCCTGCCCGATCTTCCCTGCAGCAGCTTCAACGAGGGAATGCAAAAGCTTTTCATGCTTATCGAAGGTTTCTTCTTTTTCCTTCAGTTTATTCTTAAGTAACTCTACTTCCCTGTTTTTCTCAAGAAGTAAATGTTCAAGGTTTCTTATATTTTTCATAGGCTTTCCCTCCATCTGTCAATCCATAAACCTGTACTTTTTAGCCTGAGTAGTATCTTGGAATATTAACCAATCATGAAAAATAACATCTACAGCTATTCGTCATAAACATTGTCGGATCAGCTGCCTAAACCCGGCAAGTGGTTTACATGGCAAAACACGATCTCTTTCAACAAAGAATAAACCTATATTAAGTTACAAATAATTCATTAATCCCTAAACCGATTATATCCAATTTTAGTATGCAAATCCTTTTTCTTAAAATCACCTCTTCGACTGGTAATAATAAGATGAAGAGAATTTAGTGAATAATCTGAAGAAAAAACCTGATAAAAATAAGTATTGATTAATCATCATGTAGTATCAGAATAGCCTCACAGCATCGATTTTCATATCTTTTCAGATGGAAGTTACGCAAGGTCAGAACTGGCTGAATACGACGCTGAATTTTTTACCTTTTACATTTTAAGGTATATAGTAGGGTCACGGCAAGATGGATTGAATACCACGTTAATTCTTTTACCTTTTGGTTAGGGTATATTGTAGTGTCACGGCATGCCGTAACCCTACTATATACTATTCCGTGATGCTGCTATATACTATTCCTTGACGGTGCTCCGCATTATAACCAGCCTTCCCTTAAATTAATTATACTGTTTTATCCGCTAATAGATCCCATGCAGTAAATTATATCTCATATTCGTCCCCTAGAGCAGGTATGGATATATTCGTGTAACCCTCCTTTTCAAGTTCGGTTTTATAGAATTCCTGTGCTTCGTAGTCTCCGTGAACCAAATATACCTGTTTCAGTTTTGCCTTATCCTGGCAATTGAGAAAACCTATCATTTCTTCGTAATCGCCATGACCGCTGAAAGCTTCAATAAGTCTAATATCAGCTTTCACTTCGTAAATATTACCATGGATGGATACCTGTTTATCGCCGCGTACAATTTTTGCTCCCAGGGTAGTTGGCGAACAATAACCTACCACCAGGATAGTATTCTTTGGATTTGAGATATTATTTGCAAGATGGTGTTTTATGCGGCCGGCTTCCATCATTCCCGATGCCGATATGATCACACAAGGCTTTGAACGGCTGTTAAGTTTCTTCGATTCCTCCTGACTTTGAATATAGTATAGGTTGTTAAAACCGAAAGGGTCGGGATCCTTATCCATAACATCAAGAAAACTGCCATTGAAACATTCAGGATGCAAACGAAATACCTCCGTAACATTTACCGCCAAAGGGCTATCGACAAAAATATCGACCCGTGGAAGGCGTTTCTCATTAAACAGGTTATTGAGGGCATATACGATTTCCTGTGTCCGGCCAACAGCGAACGAAGGAATAATTACTTTCCCTCCCTTATTGACACAGGTTTCGTTTACTACCTCGAGAAGTTCTTCTTCCGCCTGGGATCGGCCCATGTGGATACGATTCCCGTATGTAGATTCCGTAATCAGTATGTCGGCCTGCGGGAATGGATCGGGAGAACGCAGAATACGGCTCGATGGCCTTCCGATATCGCCTGTATAGGCAATATGTTTTGTTTCCCCGTTCTCGGTAATTTCAATATTGGCAACAGCGCTGCCTAGCATATGGCCGGTATTGGTGAATTTCACCCGGGTATAAGGATCAATCGTAAGTTTACGGTCATAGGCAACCCCGATGAAAAGTTTCATGCAGGCAATTGCATCGTCCTTGGTATACAGTGGCTCGATAGGAGGTTTGCCCTTCCTTGAAAGCTTTTTATTAAATGTCCTGGCATCATATTCCTGTATGTGTCCGGCATCGGCCAGCATATAAACACACAAATCGCGCGTTGCATTTGTACAAATTACCGATCCTGTAAAACCAAGTTTATAGACATACGGGATAAGCCCTGAGTGGTCGATATGTGCGTGGGTTAGAATAATATGATCAATAGTTGCAGGATCAAACCCGAGGTTACGGTTCAGGTTGTCTGTCTCAAGGCCTTTGCCCTGGTACATTCCGCAATCGAGCAGTATTCGTTTGCCATGTTGAGTAGTAATAAGATGCTTACTGCCCGTGACTTCCCTGGCAGCTCCGAGAAAAGTAATCTTCATAATGACATGATTGAAATTGAAATCGTTTAAAGATAACGATTTTAGCAATTGATAACCTTTCCATTAATTAAAATCGTATTCACTGTTGTCCGGTAAAAGTTAAAGAATTTATATGCCACTATATCACCAAGGCTCAGAGAAAACAATAAGAAGTATATTTAACCTGTTGCATATTTGTGAAATCACTATGTCGTAGTGTCCTTGTGCATAAATTCCAATTTTAATTGTTTAAGCTGACTAAATCAAAAATGCCAACAACTCTTGCTATAACCATACGTTAGGATTGTCCATATCGTTTTACCCGGACAGTAATGAATCAGTATTGAAATAATTAAAACCTGACAGAAACTCTGTCGTTCAATATTCGTATACCCACCAGACTACGAACTAAGAAAAGATCAACGTTATGAAATGCAGTAAAGTTATATTGTTTTTAGCGGCATTGATAGTATTAAGCTGCTTTTATGGATGCAATGCGGAAAAGCAGGTTACCGAGCGAAGAAACCTTATGATGCCTAAAAAAGACGAACTACCAAGAAACTCAAAATATACTGGAGTTAAAAAGAGGAAGACTTATAAGCAGAAGAAAAGAAAACACTCGAAACGCCGTCATCTGACGTATCATTACACAGCTAAACATGTTACGATCATAAGTTAAATTGCATGTGTATAGGGCATCAGTGGAAGCCATGAGTTCGTTAGCCTTATTATACGGCAGACGGGACATTATTTGCACGTCCCTGCTTTATTTCAGGTAAATACTTCCGGATAGATCGTTTTTTAACCCGCAACCTATCGGTTGTCGATGAGTTAAATAAAACTGATTTATTGTTAATAAAATCTTCCTGCCACCCGGATCGGTAATACCTTTATTTAGTATTATTGACCCCATCTGCTATGCCTTTAAAATTTGGTATTGTAATTTCATTAAGTCTCTGTGCCAGTATTCTTTACAGTAATGTTGCGAATACGAGAGATAGTTTTATCACAGGGAACAATCGTGCAAGTTTGCAGGATAGTGTTGATTATTTACTTAACCAGGCAAACGATCTGGTGGAGTCGAATCCGGCCGTTGCCTTTTCTAAGGCTGCCATAGCAAAACAGATCAGCGCTGAATACAGGTGGGGAGAAAAAAGAGCCATCGCATGTAAATTTATGGGTGAAGCAAAAATGCAGCTTGAGGATTATTACCAGGCGAAGAAATACCTTTGTGATGCACTCGAATATTATAGAAGTCAGCCCTCGGCCAATACAGCCGATCTGTATTTCCTGCTGGGAAAAACGAACTATTACCTGGGAGAATACAAGGAAGCTAACTCCGATTACAGGGAAGCTATTGCATACTTCGAGAAAGTGAATGATGTCAGGCAAATTGCCAATGTATATCAGAATATCGGCCTCATTCACCACGAGATGGATGACTATGACAAGGCGGGTGCATACTATACGAAAGCGCTTACTATCAATACCAGCCTGAAAAATGATACCAATATTGCAGGCCTGATGCAAAACCTGGGTATCGTTTACTATCACAAAAAAGATTATGATAAAGCGTTGGAGTATTACGATAAATCCGTTTCCGTTTACAGGAACCTGGGCGATACGCAAAGCATTGGTATTACTTACAGCAATATAGGGCTGGTTTGTCTGGCAAGGCAGCAATATGATGAAGCTTACCAAAACTTTCTGACATCGTACAACCTGTTTGATCTTACTCATTACAGGATAGGCAAGCTCTGGGCGCTGCATAATATGGGTACCGCCAAGCTATGGCTCAAACGTTACCGGGAAGCAGAAAACTACTATCAGGAAAGTCTGACGCTGGCAAAAGAACTTCATAATCCTGAAGGAGTAATTTCGAATCTCGATGCACTGGCCGAGTTAAGTGTCCAGTGTAACGATTTTAAAGCAGCCTATTTCTACCAGGTTGCCTGGTCCAATATTCGCGATTCTGTTTACTCGATCGAAACAAAGGAGAAGATTGCAGAACTGGAGGCTCTGTACAATCTGGAGGAACAGGAAAAACAACTTGCCGCTACAGTGGCTGATGTTAAACGTGAAAAAGCTCAAAAAACAGCCTTCATTTTTGTACTGGTGATCCTTTCGGTCACCTCCATCGTTATCTATCTCGCCTATCGTCAGAAAAAGCAATCGCAACTTGAGATCTATTCCAGGAAACTTGAACTGGAGAATGTGCTGGTTGAACGAACGAAAGAACTTGAAAACCAGATTATGGAACGTAAAATTGCAGAAGAGTCTGATAAACTGAAGTCGGCGTTCCTGGCTAATATGTCGCATGAATTGCGGACCCCGATGAATGCCATTATTGCCTTCTCAAATTTTCTTCGCGAACCCGACCTTCCTCCGAAAAAGCACAGCGAATATCTGAATCATATAACTACTGCCGGCGATAGCCTGTTACGCCTGATCGACGATATCATCGATATTGCCAAACTGGAAGCAAAGCAGCTTAAGATTTCCATTGGCCCGGCAAATGTCAGCCGTATGCTGCGTGAACTGAAGAAAGTTTTCCAGAAATTAAAAGTGAAAAATAACTATAATGCCGACCTGGTATTCAGCCATAACGTGAATGTCGATTACATTATCAATACCGACATTATGAGGGTTCGGCAGATCATGAGTAACCTCATTGAAAATGCCTTTAAATATACCCCTCAGGGCGTTGTAGAATTTGGCGTAAACCGCCTGGATGACGGACTGCTCTTTTTTGTAAGGGATACCGGAATTGGAATTTCGCGCGAGAAACAGCAAAAAATATTTGACCGCTTCCAGCAGATCGATTCCGAACTTAACAGGAAATACGGAGGTACCGGATTAGGGTTGGCCATTTCCAAGAACCTAACGGAATTACTGGGTGGTAAGATCTGGCTTGAATCGGAACCCGATAAAGGGAGTACTTTCTTTGTACTGATACCCTCGAACGATATTCGCATGGTGGAAGTATCGGCCGATGCTTCAGGAGCCGCTATGCTGATCCAGGAAAAAAATTATAACTGGGAATCAAAGACTATTCTCGTGGCTGAAGACGAAGAGCTGAATTACAGGGTACTTGATTCCTGCTTATCAAAAACCAATGCGAAAGTGTTGAGGGCAGGTGACGGAGAACGGGCAGTAGAATTGGTGAGAAAGGAGAAAATAGACCTTGTGCTCATGGATATACAGATGCCTGTGATGGATGGCTATATCGCAACACAGATCATTAAAAAAATGAATAAGAATCTGCCGGTTATTGCCCAGACTTCCTTTGCCATGGCCAATGAAAAAGAAAAATGCCTGGACGCCGGCTGCGATGAATACCTTACCAAACCGCTCGATCTTGAAAAGCTCCTTTCAACCATCGACCGGTTAATTTATCAGCCCAGCCTGAAATAATTATCCTACCCTGCCTCTGCCCTGAAATTCCACCTGGAGACTAATATTTTTTCACCCGATAAGCGTGATATTTCAACATAAAGTTGTAATTTTTCTTAAGCGGATATTTAAACAAATACTTATGAAAAAGATTATTATCGCCGTTCTTGCTATTATTATTCTGGTAATTACTGCCTATTTCATCGCCAGATCGCCTGTTGCCAGATCGATGAATGAAAAAGGGTTAATGCATTATAAAGCCAATAATTTTGCGCTGGCAGAAACTTATTTTACAAAGGCGTTGAACTGGAAAAAAAATTACGCTGATGCCCTAATCAATTTGGTTAAAAGTCAGCTGGAACAGGATAAGTTGGCTGACGCCAGGAAAAGTGTTGATAGGCTGATCTCTGTCGTTCCGGATCATGCCGAAACGTTTGGCTTGCAAGGCCAGCTTCTTGTAATGGAGAAGCAATATAGTGAATCTATTGGTAAATTATCCGCCGCCATTGCTGCCGACAGCTTATTGGCATATCCTTATTTTTACCGGGCAATAGCGTATGCAAATCTTGATAGTCTTGAAGCGGCTGCACAAGATTACCTGAAAGCTCAGCAACTCGATAAACAAAATATACAGGCTTTCGAAAAAGGAGCTATCGTATTAGGGCGTCTTGAGAATTTTGAGGCCGCCATCCAGAATTACGACAAAGTGATTGAACTGGACCCTTCGAACATCGATGCCTTTTTCAAGCGGGGAACGTTCAAAATGAAGATCAACGATTATAAAGGCGCCATTGCCGATCTCGATAAAGTCCTGAAGTTAAAGCCAGGTTTCCCCGAAGCCTATTTTAACCGGGGTACAGCCTATGCATATACTGACCAGCTTGAAAACGCCATTGCAGATTTCAATAAATCTGCAGGCATGAATTTTAAAACAGCCAAGGCTTTATATAACTCCGGACTTGCAAGTTACAGGTTAATGCATTTCGATGATGCCTTAAAATACCTTGAAAAATCGATCCGGGCAGATGTTTCCGGGGAATATACCAGCCAGGCATATTACATCATGGGCGCTACCGAAATGATGCGAAACAAAACTTCCAAAGCTATTGAATACTTCAATGAATCGATCCGCATCGATACAAATTCAGCTGATGCATACTATAACAGGGCAATCGCGTTTGGTACTATGAAAGAATACCAAAAAGCTATCCAGGACCTGGATAAGTGCATAAATCTTGGAAAAAAAACATCCGATGTCTATTATGCCAGGGGAGTGCAACATATCAGCCTGAATAATTTTCCGGCAGGCTGCTCGGATATTTCGGAGGCTGTTAAACTTGGTAACCAGCAGGCGGTAGCCATACAGCAGCAATATTGCAAATAGTTCTTCTGAACATAATTCCGGTAAATTATATGAAACTTTGTTGATAAAAATCATATTTTTTGCAATTTATTTTGTAACTTCAATTAAATGAACAGTTATAAATTGTAAATCCGTCATTTTTCTAACCCGACCCCGTAACTGTTTTTAGAAAAATGGTTATTCTGATCCGGTTCATAACAGAATAAAAAGTGAACCCTACATGGAACAACCAGAGAACGTAAGCAACAGATTGTTCAATAGCGCGTTGGACAACAAAAACATCCTGCAGATCATAGTTGATAACGTGGCAATACCCATTGTTGTTATCAACGATCAGTTAAATATCCTGTATTTTAATAAGAAAGCAGGCGATTGTGCCCTGGAGTTATTCAGGGAACCAATTACGATTGGTATGAACCTATGGAAATTCCTGCCAGAAAACAGGAAAGAAGCGGCAAAGCGATTCAGGGAAAAGCTTAGTTCAGGCCAGGCTGTAAGTGCATTAATTAAAATGACTGATCATAACAGGGGGGTACACTGGTTCAATTACAACGGTATTCCTGTTTTAGATGAAGAAGGTAAGTTGGATTTCATTATCGTAAACTGCATTGATATTACCTCTCTTAAAAATATTGAGCAACAAGTAAGAGAAAGTGAAGAAAAGTACAGATCGATTGTAGAAATACAATCGGAAATGATCTGCAAATTCAGGTCTGATGGCACTATTATTTTCGTTAATCCTTCCTATTGCAATTTTTTCGGTGTTTCTGAAGAAGAAATGACCGGAACCAATTTCTTTATGAACATACCGGAACTGATAAGAGAGAGAGCAAAACAGGATATTACAAACTTATCAAAAAAGAACCCAAGTCAACACTTTCGTGAGAAAATTACTTTTGATAATGGTGAAGAGTGTTGGATTTCAGGAACAGTTACAGCGCTTTTTAATCAGCAGGGTGAAATTGCGGAAATACAAATGGTGGCCAACGATATTACCGAACAGCAAAAGATACAGTCTGAATTAATAAAAGCCAAGGAAGAAGCCGAAGAAGCAAACCGGATCCGTTCGGTATTCATGGCTAATATTTCGCACGAAATACGAACACCCCTGAACGGATTACTCGGTTTTTCAAGTATCCTTAAAGCTACATTCTATAAAAACAGAACCATTGATGAATATTGCACGCTGATAGAAGAATCGGGACAACGGCTGTTGAATGTTATGGATGACATCCTCGAAATTTCAGCCATTGGTTCTAAAAAATCTGTTCTTCATAACACGAATGTTTATCTTCCGAATATTATTAACGATCTGTTCGAATACACAAAGCGTGTTATGCATGAAAACAATAAGCACGGTCTCACTGTTAAAACAAATGTGCCCCCCGGTGGCCCGAATTATCTGACTGTTGACGGTGTCAGGCTATACCAGGTATTCATGAAACTACTTGGCAATGCCATGAAATTTACACCCTCGGGTGAAATTGAATTCGGATATATTCCGGTAAGCCATAATACAATACGATTCTATGTGCGTGATACAGGGATTGGCATTGCACCGGAGAAACAGGGATTTATCTTCGAACCATTCCGGCAGGGTGATGAAACTATCGCACGAAATTTCGGCGGAAACGGCATCGGCCTCAGCATCGCAAAAACATTGGTGGAAGAAATGGGAAGCATGCTGATGCTCACTTCGGAGTTGGGAAAAGGTTCCAACTTTTATTTCGACCTGTTGCTCAATGCCGCTGAAAAGATGGAAGAAGTGCCGTCTGTTAAAGAGGTAAAGCCAAAAAAGTATGCATGGGGGAATAAAAAGATCCTGATTGTAGAAGATACTTATATCAATTACAACCTTTTTAAAGAATTTATTAAGAATACCCATGCAGCAATACTGCCAGCATATACCGGCCTGGAAGCACTGGCCACTGTCGGCGAGCACCCCGATATCGACCTGGTGTTGCTGGATATCAGGCTCCCTGATATCGGAGGGTTTGAGATTGCGCGAAGAATTAAAAAGATGCGCCCAGGGATTAAAATCATTGCCCAGACTGCTTTCGCATCAGCTAAAGGACAGGCCGATGCGATGAAAGCCGGTTGCGATAAATATCTTGTCAAACCTATTACCAGGGAAATCCTGCTTGAAACAATTCATAACCTGCTCACGCAAAACCAATCTTCCGGCACATAATTAATGCATAATTGGTTAACTAATAGCAAGTATTTTAACAGGATAATCATCAATATCAAATGATACATGTAAGTTGGTCTATTGAAAATACCGGCAAACATCTCAATAATCATTCTTTCATTTCACTTTTAATACTTTTTTTCTTACCTTGAATAGTAAATGCTTTAACGAGAATTATGAAAAGGATTTTTTTGCTGCTGCTGTTCTCTGAGTTTATGCTAAATGCTTTATCGCAAACATCGACGACAACAGGAGGCATATGGCATACGGGATCAACATGGGTGGGAGGTTCTGTCCCCCCTACCTTGAATGCTACAATCAATATTGACGGCCCGGTAACTTCAAATTTAGATCTTACTTTTTCCAATAATGTTACTTTGACCATCAACAGTTATGACACACTGATTATAAACGGTAATATTACCTTTGGTAACGGGGCAGAACTAATAATTCAGTCAGGTGCAGTTATGATTGTCAGAGGGGACTTCTCAAGCAATAATAACCTTGAACTTGATGCAAATGCTTATCTGATAGTAACAGGCGATTTTACCTTAAAGAACAATAGCGACCTGACCAGTTCAACAACTCCTTCACAGGTTTTCATTGGAGGACAAATAAGCATCGGAACAGGTACAACCGGTAATGTTTTATCCTGCCCGGGTGGAACAGGATATAATTCTGGATGTAATTATGGAAATCTGGTTGACTTAATTAATGATCCTATTTTTGAAACGTTCAATGAAACGTGTTCCCCTGAAATTACATACTATACCAATGGCCAGCCATCCTCCAATAGTCCTGTACAAGTAGGTGCTACCATCAACCTTACTGTAAATCCGAACCCGGGTTCCGGGGCAACATTCGAATGTTTTGCCTGGTCTGGTCCCAACGGTTTTGCTTACTACTCCACAACTACTCCCAACACCTCAATAAGCAGCGCAACTATTGCTATGACTGGTGAATACGTATTCGTTGCTTTTAATGATCAGGGATGTTTCATCAAAGACACAATCTATGTATTGGTTTCGGGTTGTTGCCCGGCATCCGGATATGCAAGCCGCGACAACATCACCGGCGATTGGCAGAATGAGTCGTCGTGGGTAACAACAACACTTACTCTTCCTCCCTCTTATGATCCGTTAAGCAGCCAGGTGTATTGTTTAAGCGGATATCTTACCCTGAATGACGATTTAAGGGCTAACGGGGGACAGCAATATTTATGCGATACATTGGTTGTTACAGGTAATTTTTATGCGGATAATCCTACCTTCACTGTTCAACCCAACGGGCTTCTGATTGTGTTGGGAGACTATATCGGAGTAAGTGGGACAATAACCAATAACGGGCGGGTAGTATTTGTCGGAGAATTCACCCAACCATACAATTTATCAGGAACAGGGACCTACTATGTATTTGATCCAACCCCTACGGTTCCTGGCTGGTTCAGCACACCTACATACGATGAAACAGACATGCAAAACAACGATCCGGACTTGTACTTATTTCTGCAGTCGTTGAGATGCGGAGGGATATCAGGCGGAACTATAGGTGCGAATGAAACAATCTGTTCCGGCTCTGCTGCCGGCCAACTAACGAATATCACAAGTCCAGGCCCAGGCAGTAGTTTTACATACGCATGGTATAGATCTACCAATAGTACAAATCCTTCAACCGGAACTTGGACTATCGTTGCAGACTCAATTCGTAACGTATTATATCCAGGAATTTTAACTGCAACAACCACATTCTATAGGAGAGCAACCACAGGGGGTTGTGCAGCGAATTCAAATACTGTCACGATAACCGTCAATCCGTTACCAAGTCCTTCCATAACAGGAGGATCAACAACAACCTGTGAATTGACGCTTGAAACGTACACAACCGATGCAACAGGAACAATAACCTGGTCAACTCCCGGAGGGACTATTCAGGCTGGCCAGGGAACAACAACAGTAACAATCGGATGGAATGCGTTAGATCCGACGCATGTTTCGGATATTTTTACACTCACCATCGAAGAATCTGATGGAGGCTGCACCGGTACCGGTACTCTTAATGTAACTGTTAACCGTATCCCTCAGACCGGACCATCCTATATAATAAATAATGCAAAAGAGTATTAGATATAAATGGTTTAGTCCCAAACCCGGGTTATGGAGATTGCTATATTCAGAAACTATTAATCATGTAATTCATTCTCTTTCGTAATATCCCATATTGCCTGACAGGATGAACGTTGAAATAATGTGCTTAAATGCTGAGCATGCAATCTGGCAGCCCTTTATCTATAGCCATGATATTAAGAATTGTATCTCAGTAATACGGTTAAGCCGATTATTGTTAATAATTCATTCACCAACCCTCATCAAAAATATCCTAATTTTAATCAAATAAAACCCTGTGAGCGTTATTAATAGTGTAACCGGAAAGGATGATTTACGTTAAAAGAACTGATGATCCAAATTCTCACTCTACAGGGGTACATCTCATAACTTATCTCGCATGCTAAGATTTCCGCAAGTAAAAAATAATTTGTATCTTAATAGTAAGATTGTCAATCCGTTTAGAAACCGGAAAGATTTGAACGCTCGGAAAATCCGGAGATTTAATGAACTAACGGAAACATGTCCTATGAATCATTATTTCAGAATTCAGCACATATCGTTATTAAATCCAAATAATATGTTTTATTCGTCTGCCAGAATCTTTCTGTCGATCTTCATCCTGTTGATCTTCTCTCTTTCAGGATTTGCCCAATCGGTTGGCGATTACCGCTCGAACGGAGATGGAAACTGGTCGACCCTGGCAACGTGGCAACGATGGTCTGGTGCTGCATGGGTAGTTCCTACTGCTGGACAGGGATACCCCGGACAGAATGCTTCACCGGCATTGGTTACTATTCGCAACGGTGATATTATCGACCTTGACGTTTCTCCAGCAAATTCTATTGGTTCGCTCGATATACCAACAGGAAACAACGATTCCTGGATAAATTTCACCGGCACTAACTCCTTAACAGTAACAGGTGCTACAACTATTGCGGCAAACTCAAATAACGATTATAAAGCTATTCTTGTCAATGCTGGCTCCTTCACAAGTGGAAGCCTGTCATTGAGCGGGGGCGGTGATACGCAGGATGCATACCTTGAGCTTACAACGGGGTCGGCAACCATTACAGGCAATGTAACCATGGTAAGTACCGATCCTGACAGAAACTATATCCTGTTCAGCGGGGCAGGGACTCTTTACGTGGGAGGCACCATGAGCGGAGGTACTATCACAAGCACCGCTAATGGCGGAACGAATGCTCCTACCTCCGGTACAGTGAATTATAACAATGCCGGTGCGCAAAATGTCGGATCGTATACCTACTATAACCTGACAATCTCGGGTGGCAGTACAAAAACCATTCAGGGAAATGTTACTGTAAACAACACATTGAATCTTAGCAATGGTAACCTGAGTCTGGGTTCGGCTGCCTACAATCTTACCATTGCCAACGGAGCCTCCATTACAACACCGGGGAGCTTCGATAATACCCACATGATAACAACCGATGGAACAGGATATCTTTATAAATACAGTAATACTCCTGCTCCTTTTGTGATGACATATCCCATTGGCAGGGGAACCAACTATACGCCAATGCAGATCACTTCATTCTCAGCAACTGTTACGGCTGGTTCTTATATCAGGGTAAGGGTTGATCCCACAGCTGCCACCGGGCCTCCTGCTGCCGGTGCAAGCGACTTGCAACGCTTTTGGTCAGTAACTACATCAGGTTTGACGGGAATTACCGCCAATGCTACATTCAGCTACATCGATCCGACCGATATCGGAGCCGGAGGAGATGAACTTACGTATAATTCAGCCTACAATACCGGGTCTGCCTGGACAACTCCGGCAGGAGCCTCTGTTAATACTTCAAGTAACACGTTTTCAACAACAGGAACTACCTCTCTGACCGGACAGTGGACAGCCCGTGAACCGGCAAAAACTTATTATTCATACCAGTCGGGTGACTGGAGCCTGGCCTCTACCTGGACACTGGATCCCTCAGGAACTATCTATACAAATCCTTCAAGTTCAATTCCCGGTTCCGCCGACAGGGCAGTTATTTTAAACGGAAGAACAATTACTACTGCTGTAGCACGCTCAGTATTATCACTTCAGATCAATGAAGGCGGTGTCTTAAATATTGGAACAAGCGCCGGCCATAATTTTGGAACGGTAACCGGACAGGGTAGGTTAGTGATGGCTTCAACCTCTTTCCCCGGAGGAACATTTACCGATTTTGTAAGTGCTGGCGGTGGAACAGTGGAAATGACAAATACGGCAGGATTCAATTTTTCTACACTCACACAATACACATTTAATAACCTGATCATCAATTTTAACGGTGCCTCAACGATAACCGCAATCTACGATCTGGCCAGCACAATGCAAATAAACGGCAATTTTACCGTTCAGAATGGTACATTCCAGATAAATAATACTGCAACTACCCAGCGAAACATTAATATTGTTGGTGATCTTATTGTCGAAAGTACAGGTAATATCACCCTGGGAACTGGCAATAATACCTGGGCAAATGCCCACACTATTACTATCGGAGGTGACCTTACAAACAACGGGGGATCGGTTAAATTTACCAATCGTACCCTGCCCTTCAATACTGCATACTATACCAGCAATGCAACCAACGGTTGTTCAAATGTGATCTTCAATAATGCCACAAAAGATCAATATGTAACCTGTAACGGTGCTACCTGGTTTCATCGTATCGAGATAAACAAAGGAACTGACTGGACCTATGTGCTTAATATTGATGCAGACAATGCAAACAATTTCTGGTTATTCGGCCGGAATGATTACCACAACGGTTTTACCCCCCCCGGGGCATCTCCGAATATAGTAAATGATAATGCGTTGGGGCTTGAGAACGGAACATGCCGTTTGGGTACCAACATAGTAATACCGTGTTTATCCTCTTCCTTTTATTTTGTCGATGAAGATGCCATGCTCTGGATTGATGGAGCACAGGTGGTATATAAAGATGCCACATACGGAGGAACAAATGTCGGATTCTACGATTATGGCGGGTTGAAGGTAACAGCTGGCGGTACATATACAATGAATGCTTTCTCTACCAGAGGTATTGTGATGAGGGGAGCTGCTTTTGTGGAGGTAGATGATGCAACGCTGACTGCCCAGAACTTAAGAACTTCCGCTAACGGGGCGGTCAATCGCGGGACATTTATCATGCGTAATAATGCATCTGTTACTTTTACGGGAAATACAACTTCGGGCGATTTTGCTACATTCAGTCTTGGTTTTGCAGATAACGTGGTCGATATCTCAGGTGGTACGCTGAATATTACCAGCCCGACAACTGCCGGAGGCAATGCTAACCTGTTTAGTATTCAGGTTGCATCCAATACGGGAAACATAAGTGTTACAGGAGGTACAATTAATATTACCATTCCCAATGGTTCAAATGCATATATTGCTTCGCGCATGCCTTTCTGGAACCTTAACCTGCTCGGTACCAATACAGCAAGAAATCTGAGTATCCGGAAATATAATGCACCCGGGGCAGCTCTTGATGATCCTATCACTATTACCCCGCTCCCACTTATCGTTAAAAACGACCTGTCGCTGAATGCCCAGGCCGTTTTAAACACTAACAATACAAACGATGCTGATACTACATATGTAAATGTGCAGGTTGCCGGTGATTTCACCTTGCCAACCGGCAGCATTTATACTCCAGGCGCAAATAACACAATATTTAACGGAACAGGAGCCCAAACATTCGATGCATCGGGTACCATAACCGGTAACCTGAGGGATCTTACGCTGACAAACACCTCGGACCTTACTCTGAATGGTAATAACCTTACGGTCCTTGGAACTTTTACCTTGGGCGATGGATGTACCCTTCGTGATAATGGTCGAATTATTTATGCGCAGGGTAATATTGTCAATAGCGGTACACATTTTAAACCTGTTTCAGGAGCCGGAAGCATTCAGTTAACTGGAACTGCCGCACAGGTAATTTCAGGTGACGGTACAGGTATCTTTAATAATCTTACGCTGAATAAAACAGGCGGTTCAACCACCATGTCATCAAATTTCAGCATAACAGGCGAACTAAGACTTGCCAATACAACAGCTGTATTGAACCTGGGTTCGAACCTTCTGACTTTCGGTACAGATGGTATTGTTTACGACGCAGTAACAGGTAGTGGTCAAAGCTTCAATGCGAGCAGAATGATCCAGACTAACGGACTACTTTCAGATGGTGGGGTCAGTAAAGCGTATAACAGTACCTCAGCCTTCTTATTCCCATTTGGTTTTGGCGCTTACTATATGCCTGCCTCCATTCAGTTCAGCAGTCCTGTTACACCCTATGGAACTGTAAACACGAAGCCTGTTAATGCAAGACACCCGCTGGCACAGGGATCAAACAATGTGTTAACATGTTACTGGAGTACAACAAGCACAGGGTTTGGTTCTATTCCTGCCGGAACTGTCCGGCACCTGTATTATTATAATGATGCCTTTGTACCTGTCCCGGCTAATGAAGTCCTGTATGTTCCCGGATACTTTGATAACATTTCTTCATGGATATATATCAACGATGTGAACCTCGTTAACCAGGGCACCAATGAGATATCCTATAACATTGCCAACAGCGCTGACGGCGATTTCACTGCAGGCGAGACCTCTGCGTTTGTTGGGATACCGGTTTTATACAGTTCAGGTTTTAATACCGATTGGGATAATCCTCTGACCTGGTCTGCAACAGGAGTTGGTGACGCCGGAGGAGCCGGTGTTCCGGGAGCTAATACCCTGGTTGTAATCGGTGACGACACCCATAATCATACCGTCATTATCAACGCCAATGGCAGACAGTGCGGTAGTTTATATATTGCAGAAGGTTCAACGCTGGACCTGCAAACCTATACCGGCCATAATTTTGCTGCTCTACCCAGTACAGGTGTTACAGGACGGGGTACACTCCGTATTGCCTCATCCAACTACTTCCCGCAGGGCGATTTTGGCGATTTCATTGGCCCCGACGGAGGTACTGTTGAATACTATACTTCAGCTGCAGTTGGGAATATTACAATTCCTACTGCTTCATCCGTTACATTGCTTGCGCTGAATACATATCATCACCTTAAACTAACCCACTCATCCACCTATACAATAACACTTCCCGATCGCGATCTTACAGTGTATGGCGACCTGACAATTTCCGGTTCAGGTTCAGGATCGGCCGGGACACGCAATGCCGGAACCTCAAGAACCTATACCATTAATGGCAACCTTTTAATCAACTCGGGTGTATTCGAGTTCCGTAATGGCGTTATCTCGGCTATAAAAGTATTGGGTGATGCCAATATTGCAGCTGGTGCAAGTTTCAGAGCTGCAACAACGGGTACCGTAGTCAATAATGTCCTTGAGTTTTATGGAAGCCTTAATTGCGCTGCCACAGGTACATTCGATATGAACAACACCGGAAGAGCGTATACTTATTTTAAAGGGGCTACAAATGAGACTCTAAGCGGAAGTGGTACAATTGATTTTTACAACCTTTTTGTCGATAAAGGATCTGATGCGACCTCAATACTCGATGTAACTGCTAACCCGATAACAACAGGTTTCACAAATCCATTTCTCACTCTTTCGAATGGCACATTCAGGGTTAATAATTCCTTACTGAACCTGACATTGTCAACTACCAGTGCATTCAACGTCCCATCAACAGCATGTCTTTCAGTTGAAGCCGGTACGGTTACAGTTGGTACTGCAGACAACAACGGAGATCTTATCCTGTCCGGTAAACTGGAGGTAATAGGGGGAACCATGAATATTGGTAATGGTGGTGCATTTAATAATGATATTCAATATGCTTCGGCCGGTTCACCTGAAATTAATATATCGGGTGGTCAGTTAAATGTAAACGGGCAGATCAGGCGAAGTACGACAATCACCAGTGGTGCATTAAACTACTTCCAATCAGGAGGCGATGTAATCATTTACGGACGTAACCAGCAGGTAACAAGGGCCAGACTTGAAATAACCAATTCGGGAAGTTCCTTTATATCAACCGGAGGAACAATTACTATATGGAGTGCGGGTGGTACCAGTTTTGGTGATGTATACCTCCGCCCCGAGACCTATTCTGTTACCGGAGGTACTTTAAATATTGGTAATGGTACTTCTACAGCAGGGCAGACTTTTGATATAAGTACCTCTTCCCCGCTTTGGAATGTTAATATCGGTACCGACGCAGTCAGCCAAACCTATAATTTGAATATCCTGCCTCTGACAGTTCTAAACGACCTGACTATCAACGGTAACTCTGAATTTCATGCAAATGGTTATGATGTAAACATCGGCCATAACTTCACAAACGAGAATTCCAATGCAGGAACCGGTATTGCCACAGGAGGGTATCAGCCCGGGTCCCTGACTCAAATTACTATACTCGATGGAGCTACAGACCAAGCCATTTCGGGCAGTGGAGCAAACCTGACAAATTTTGCCAACCTGATTATTAATTCAACCGGTACCGACAGCCTTTTAGCTAATACAAATCTCCGTATAAACAGTGATCTTACCCTGAATTCAGGGCGACTTGCAGATGGAGGCAATACCATTACAGTATTAGGAGATATTGAAAATAATGCTATTCATTCAAGTTATGCCGGAAACGGTATTGTGCTTGCCGGAACACAAAAGCAGGTTATTTCAGGCAGTGGGACAGGTGTTTTTGGCAATGTTGAACTGAACAATACCAATGGTGTCGATATGGTCGATAATACAACGATCAAAAATACATTGACATTCACAAACGGATTCTTATATATCGATGATTACCTGCTGACGATGGGGACCAATGCCTCAATCGGAGGTACTCCCGGGACAAATAAAATGATTATATTGAATGGAGTACTGAGCGATCTGGGGGTTAAAAAACTGTTCCCTTCGGGTGCTTCGGCTGCTTTTACTTATCCAATAGGTGTTTCAGGTAAATACACGCCGGTAACCTATACGATCACAGCTAATGGGGCCCCGGGTTCTATCACCGTGCGCCCGGTTAACAGTTACCACCCGGCTGAAACTGATGCCACAGGTAACGAACTGGATTATTACTGGAGCGTAGTCAGCACAGGTTTTAGCAGCCCGACCATTTCACACAGATACCAATATTCAAGTGCAGACGTTTCGGGTACAGAAGCAAATTATGTGATCGGACAATATAACTATCTGACATATATTTGGAATGATCTGGGCGACAATATCGTGGATGAAACCAATCACAGAATCGATCTGACGAATGCAGGTTTTATCGACGGAGAATATACTGCCGGTGCTTCATCCAATTTTATGACTTTAATTCCGCTATACAGCCGGAACTCAAGACCTACTAACAACTGGACCGGCCCGCAATCCTGGACCACAAATGCTGATGGCAGCGATTGTTCCGATGCCAACTGTACCGGGGGGCATGCTACACTGGCCCCAGCTGGCAACCCGGTAACAGTTCTTTCCGGACATACTATCCTCCTGGATACAGATGGAGCAGTAGCAACTTCAGTTGTCATTAACGGAACACTCGATGCCGATGCTACCACATTCCACAACCTAGGGCATGTTTCCGGTACAGGACGTTTAGTAATGACCTCAACAACCGATGGAATGTTTGTTTTTCCGGGCGGTGTCTTTGACGATTTCATGAACACCAGTTCCACTATTATTGAATTTACAGGAACCAATACTGCTACTCTCCCGCTAAAACCCGGAAATCTGTATAAGCCTTATCAGAATGTCGTTCTGTCAGGCACCGGACAGAAAAATATGTCGGCCGAACATATGAAAATACTCGGCGATCTGACTATTAGTCCAGGTACAGTGCTAAGCAATTCACTATATAATAAAGAACTGCACATACTGGGCGATTGGATCGATAACAACACATCAGCCACCGGAGGATTTGTCCCCGGTACCGGCAGAGTATATTTTGAAGGGACTTCCCCCCAGGTTCTTACTGTTACCAATGGCGCTACTACTGAACAATTCTATAATCTCTCAGTAAATAATCCTTCAGGGGTCACGCTCTCAGGCGGAGGACAGGTGCTTGTCACCAGGTATCTCTATCTGACAAGCGGAAATATTACTACAAGCACTACGAATCTTCTTAGCCTCTCATACACGAGTACCGGCGCTATTGTTGGCGGTGGATCATCTTCGTTCATAGATGGACCTTTACGTAAAAATATTATCTCAAGTCAATCCTTTACTTTCCCGGTTGGGGATGGAGCCCGTTATGGCCAGTTTGTATTGCTGAATACATCGGTTGCCAGTTCACCTCAATACTGGACTGTAAGCTATTTCAATACTAATCCGGACCCGGAGGACGATGATGTTCTAAACTCGCCCATATCTTCAATCAGCGATAACGAGTACTGGGTTGTAAACAGGCCTTCCGGAGGAACCGCGAATATTCGTCTTCGCTGGGATGCAGGCTCGTATCCGGGAGTTACCAGCGATCCTGTACTCCGAAGCAGGCTTAGAGTCGTGGAATATGATAATGCCACAGGCTGGACGGAAAGAGGCCAGACTGTCAGCGGTAACGCAACCTCGGGTACAGTCAGTACTTCAACTCCGGTGAGTGATGATGATTATATCTTTACCCTGGGAGTTAGTGGCGTAACTGCAGCTATAACAACGCCTCCCCTATCCTATACGATTTGTGATAACGGAGAAATAGCTTCAATTCCTGTTACCCTAACAGGAAATCAACCCTGGACCTTAAGTTACCGTACAACCGGCGCAGGACCAACAATTCAGGATTTCACCCAGACAGGAATAACTTCATCGCCCTATACAATTCAGCTTACAGGAGCTGATATGGGTGGGTCAGCAAATTCGCCCTATACTTTATCATTAGTAAGTATCTCCGACAACGCTACTTCGGGGGTATGTAATCCTACCACGGTTGAAATCAATGTTAGCCAGACATACATACCGAATATCACGGGTACTTTTACAGTAGGATCAGGAGAAACCCGTACTTATAGCACAACAAACAATGCAGGCAGCAGTTATCTATGGTCATGGGTTGGAGCCTCAGGCGGAACAATTGCATCTCCCAACAGCGCTACAACCGATATTACTTTTAATGCAGGAACCGGGACCTTCCAGTTGCAGATAGAAGAAACCTCTTCGACAGGCTGCGTTGCGACCGATGTACAATCGATTGTCGTGAGCAATGTACCGACGCCCGACATCACTCCTAAAACAGCCAATATCTGTATTAACAGCACGATAACGTATTCAACCACCTATAATGCAGGGAATGAATATCTCTGGACAGTAACGAATGGAACCTGTGCTTCATGTGGCACCTATTCCACAAATGCCAGCGTGGATGTTACATGGAATACTTCGGGAAATAGTTCAGTATCGGTGCGGGAAAGGATTATTGCCACACCGGCTATTTACGGCGATGCAACCGAGAATTATTATGTCAGTCCGATGCCGGTAACACAAACCCTTTCAGCCGATCCGATTTGTAATGGCGATCCTGCATTTGTCGAAACAGGCAATTCTGAAACAGGTGTGTCATACCAGTTGCGTTTAAATTCTGACGATTCATATGTAGGATCTGCAGTTGCAGGATCATCAGGTAATCCCGTAAGCATGGCTGCAGGTACTCCGGCAATAACTACTGCATATAACGTATTAGCCTATAATGAAGGCTGTCAGTTAAGAATACCTGCTACGCCGGGCAGCGTAACCGTTGTTGTCGATGATCCACCAACAGCTTCAGCCGGAAGCGATGAATCTATATGCGCCGGCAGTACTTTTGATTTAAGTACTTCCACTACTCCTCCATCTGCGTCAGATTACAGCAGCCTTTCCTGGGCTACCAGTGGTGATGGCAACTTTAATGATAATACGTTGTTACAACCAATTTATACACCCGGAGCAAACGATATCTCAGCCGGAAGCGTTACTCTTACTTTAACTGCCAACGGAAACGGGGCCTGCACTGCAGTAAACGATGACATGTCGCTTATAATAACTCCCGTTCCAGCGATCAATAATCCGGGTAATCAGACCGTTTGCGACAGCTATACCCTGCCGG
>CAZWIU010000029.1:0-43438 GCA_964634105.1 uncultured Bacteroidales bacterium
TAAATTTAATTTTTGCTAATAATTTATGCTGAGAAAATCAGCAAACCCTATTTACAATGGTACTGGTGATAATACTGGTATTTTCTGCATGTGAAAAAGAGGAGAATACCTGCACAGTTAAGGATATTGATGGGAATTGTTATAAAACTGTCCGTATCGGATCCCAGGTATGGTTCGCCGAAAACCTGAGGACCACCCGATTTGCCGATGGAACGCAGATACCTTTGATTACTGACGATGATGAATTTAAGTGGTGCACGGAAAGCGCAAGATGCATGTATAATAATATGGAGGTATACTATGATATTTTTGGGATGATGTACAACTGGTACGCTGCAACCGATACCTGTAGTTTGTGTCCCGATGGCTGGCATGTTCCTTCCGACGAGGAATGGAAAATATTGGTCGACTACCTGGGAGGTGTTGACATTGCCGGAGGCAAAATGAAGGCAGTAGATACGGTCTTATGGAATTCTCCTAACGTCGGCGCTACAAACGAAAGTGGGCTATCAGTTCTTCCTGGAGGTTTTCGTAATGAAAATGGAAGATTTGGAGGGAAGGGGAGTCTGGGTATTTTCTGGTCAACAACGGTATATAATTATAACGCAGGAAGAATTCTGGTTACTCAGGCAAACAATTCCAAAGCGGTGAGAGATTTTTCTCCCAATATGCATGGTTTCTATGTCCGTTGTTTAAAGGATGAATAGGCGCTCCAAGTCCTTATCTTAGGTTACTTAATAATCATTCATTGTGTATTATTTTCATCGTAGGTATCAATTAATAAAGTTTTAGTGATCTGATATTTTGTATTTCATTCTGTTACCATTATTTTTGCCTGCTGTAAAACCATTGACTTGAAATTCAGAGTACAAAAATCGTGTCTGAGCGGTGATGTTTTAATACCCGCATCCAAATCGCATACTATTCGTGCGGTTGCAATTGCTGCCATGGCATCAGGAAGGTCTGTTTTAAGAAATCCGCTGGAATCGGCTGATGCACGCTCTGCATTTAGAGCAGCCGGAGAATTTGGCGCAAGGATAAAAGTAGAAAACGATCGATGGATTATCGACGGGGTGGGGGGAGAAATAAACCCGGTGGCAAGTTTTGTTGATGTTGCTAATTCAGGCACTACACTTCGCATCTTTAGCGCCCTTGCTGCGCTGTGCTCCCATGATATTACATTCGATGGGGATTCCTCCATACGAAAGCGACCGATGACCCCTTTACTGTCAGCGTTAAAGAACCTTGGGGCACATGTTAAATCGCTCGATAACAAATGCCCCTTTACCATATGTGGTCCAATGAGGGGAGGAAAAACCAGGGTGAACGGTATCAGTTCACAATTTGTAACCGCTCTGCTGTTTTCTGCTCCCCTTGCAAAAGGCGATACAGAAATTATCGTTGAAAATTTGCATGAAAAGCCGTACGTCGAAATGACCCTCGACTGGCTCAGAAATCAACAGATTAAGTTTGAACAGAAAGGTCTCGACTGGTTCCGAATACCGGGTAACCAAGAGTATAAGGCATTCGATCGTCAGATACCTGCCGACTTTTCAACTGCTACTTTCGCCCTGTGTGCTGCTGCCATCACACAATCGGAAATACTGATCAGAGGACTGGATTTTTCAGACCACCAGGGTGATAAAAAAGTATTTGATTTTCTGATGCATATGGGAGTCGAAATAGAACATAGAAGCGATGGAGTTTTTATCAGCGGGAAATCCCTTACAGGAATGGATATCGACTTAAACGATACACCCGATGCATTGCCTGCTCTCGCTGTAGTTGGTTGTTTTGCCAAGGGGACAACTCGCCTCCTGAACGTTGAGCAGGCTCGTCTGAAAGAATGCGATCGCATACATGCTATTACTGCCGAACTCAAAAAAATGGGAGCCGATATCAGCGAACTTCCCGATGGGGTAGTTATCAGGCAGAGCGACCTGAAAGGGGCTACTGTGCATGGATATGACGATCATCGCATGGTTATGGCATTAGCGCTTGCCGGGATGATGGCTTCAGGGGAAACAATTGTTGATACAGCTGAGGCAGTGAATGTCACGTATCCGGGGTTTTTAAACGATTTTCTGAAACTCGGGGCTAAACTGGAATTAATCAATGAATAACCTATAAATCATCACACCTATGTTAGGATGCACACATGGAATACTATTTAAAACGACAGTTGCCGGTGGTTCATACCAGGAGGGACTTTCGATCAATATTCAGGGTGTACCGCCAGGATATTATTTTACCGAGGAAGAAATTTATGTAGAGTTGATGCTTCGTAAGCCAGGCCAGGGAGAATTAACATCTCCCCGACGTGAAGCCGATGTACCCATTATATACAGCGGAGTGAATGCAGCCGACACAATGCCCGGATTTAAAAACGAAGGTTACACAAACGGCACCCCGCTGGTTATTTTAATTCCAAATGTGGACAGGCATTTCGAACATATCGAACAATATCAACTAACTAACAGAACTCCGCGTCCGGGCCATGCATCGTATGCTTCGTATCAAAAGTACGGTTCGTGGGACGATTCGATTGGAGCCGGTTTTTTCAGCGGTCGCTATACATCATCGATAGTTGCTGCTGGGTGCATAGCCAAGAGAATTTTAAAAAACCATGGAATTGAAGTGGTAGCCTTTGTTCGTGAAGCTGCCGGTATTCGGATGGGAGAGATGCCTGTTGAGCTGATAAAACAGAAAGCAGCATCGTATCGTGAAGTTCGTAAGCAGTACGACCCCATATACCTTGAATTATTCGCATCAAAGAAATTCAAGCCCGGTATGCGTTTCTTTGAAAAAGCTGCCCTGCTTGCCGAGTTGGAAAAGAGGATACCGGATATTAAAAAGCCTGAATATAAGGAAGAAGAAATAAGGTCAACATACGGGATTAATCCGAAACTCTTCTGCCCTGATGCTGACGTTGCCAATGCAATGTATAATGAGATTGTTCGAATTATGCAGGAAGGCGATTCTTCAGGAGGTATTGTGGAAGTGGTTGTTACAGGAGTTCCAGCCGGAATGGGGGAACCGGTATTTAACAAGCTCGATGGAGAATTAGGCCGCCTGATGGCCATAGGTACCGTCAAGGCGGTTGAAATCGGATGCGGAATAGAGGCTGCCCGTATGAAAGGCTCGGAATGTAACGATGCTATGCGTATAGAGGGCGGACAGGTCAAATTTAAATCGAACAATGCCGGAGGTATTACAGGAGGTCTTACAACCGGGCAGGATATTGTGGCAAGGGTGATCGTAAAACCAACGCCTACTATTGCGAAACCACAGGATACTATCGATAAGGTAAGTCTTGAAAATAAAACACTGGAAGCAGTAACACGCCGTGATCCGACAATTGTTGCCAGGATGTGGCCTGTGGTCGAGGCGCAGACTGCGCTGATCATCCTGGACAATTATATGCAGCATCTGGCATACCAGGCTATGAAGCCAAAAGTATAATGCCAGGTGAAGCAAGGGTTATCTCTGATGAGTTTTAACCTGGTTATTTGATGATGCAGGATTGTTCTAATATTTTAACCCGGGAGATCTGTGCGCTATTTTATTATTGGCTTTAAAAGCAGCGGTAAAACAACTATAGGGAATAAACTCGCCAGGAAGTTAAAGATGGATTTCATCGATCTGGATGAAATGATTGAGCAACGTGAAGGCAAATCCATCCCGGAACTCTATACAACCATTGGTGAAGAAGAATTCCGGAAGAAGGAATGGCAATCATTAAGAGAGGTCATTGAAAAGGATAATATTGTCGTCTCATTAGGCGGTGGTACTCCCTGCCATTACGATAATATGAGCCTGATAGAACGAAACGGGGAGGTAATTTATTTAAAGGTTGATAATGATACCCTCATAAGTCGCCTTAAAAAAGCAGTCAACGACCGCCCAATCGTTCTTAATAAATCGGACGAAGAACTGAGACAGTATATTGAGGACCTGAAAAGTCGCTGCGAACATTACTACCTGAGAGCTAAATATATTGTTGATGGAAAAGATCTTACAGTTCATAAGGTTCTTGGCATGTTGGTTACCCAAAAAAACCATGAACAGAAGTAAAAAGCCTTTCGGTTTTTCACGAATTCACTCGGGGAAAAAAGGCCAAAATTAACCGCGAAAATACTTCCGGGTTTATATCCTGAAAATCCCTTGGATTTGCTCATTTATTCTTTGAAAAAACGACATCGCATTTATGATTCGGTATAAAAAATTACATAATCTTATAAATTTGATTGGTAAATGCACTAACTCTGGTGATAAGTAATATAACTTGGAATTTTACAATTTACTAATTTTATCCCTTTATTTCTAAGGAGTTACCGAATACAATTTTTTAAGTAAGGAAACAAGTAATGTTTGCATCACTGCTGAAAAAACTGAACATCGAAAGGCAGGAGGCAGGATTTTTCTCGCTGCTGTTTCTATCAGCTTTTTTTCTTGGTGCATACCTCTGTATTTTCGATGTTACAGCCCATGCTATATTCTTTGAGGATTGGAATCAGGAAGATATGCTGTTGGCATACATTTTTTCTGGTATTCTTGGTATCTTGTTATTTTTTGTTTATTCACTGTTGCATAAAAGGGTTTCATATAAACTTTTTAATAATATTAACCTTACCATAATCCTTGCTGCAACTATTATCTATTTTGGATTATACTACCTCCGTTTTTCCATAATTGTATCCTTTGCAGGTCTTATCATTATGTTTCCTTTAAACGCATTGAGTCTTTTAACATTTTGGCGTTATTACAGGAAGCTTCTTAAACCCATACAAACGCGCAGATTATTTCCTATTCTGGAGGCAGGCGTTGTATTTGGCACTGTTATCTGTGCCTGTTTATTGGCAGGTCATTTGAATTTCTTCGACTATAAAACACTGGGGATCTTTTCGATTTTATCAATAATAGTACTTTTCATACTTCAGTTCCCGGTTAATATCTATCATAGGTACAGTCCGGTATTTGATCATCGTAAGGAACAATTAGTACCTGTCAAATCGTCAATGTTTATTCTGTGGACAACCAGGTACACAAGATACCTTCTCCTCTTCACATTACTTTCCTCGGTAATGGGGTTTTACGTGCATTTTGGGTATATGAATCTGCTTAAGATCCGCTACTCGGAGATCGACACATTGGCGATGTATTATAGTCTCTTCATTGCCATCATGTTTCTGTTTATCTGGATTGTTAGTCGTTTTCTTGTTCACCGTGTACTTTATACTTACGATTCCCCTTATAGCCTGGTTTTACTGCCTGTAGGTATGGCAATATTCTTTGTGTTCAGTATTGCAGGGATTTTAATTCTGAGGAGAGGACAATTTAATGATCCGTTTCCTATACTTATAGTGTTATTCGGGATAAACAAAATTGTATATGAAACAAGCAGGAGTGCGATTCAGTTGCCATCGTTTCATACACTTTACCGCACCCTGGATATTAGGTTCCTTCAGATCATTTATCCTCGTGTGGAAGGTATAGTCGTTATGGTAGGAATGATCATTGCAGGAGGTTTGATGCTTGCTATTTATTCGTTTATTACCAGGCTTTTGTTCTTTATTGGAGGAGGTATAATAATTTCTGCTGCCTGGTTCTATTTTGCTGTTCGTCTGATCAAAGCATACAGAGCAGCTCTTCAGAGCTCATACAAAAAACTGAGGATAAGCCACACAGGCGATCAACATATTGAATCATATACCGAGAAGATAAGAAAAATTTTAGTCAGCGATGATCCGGTTAAAGTGATCAATGCCATGCGGCTTTCAGAAGCTATTGAACCCTTAACCTATGAAAGAAGCCTCCAGCGTATGCTGGCAAACCCACAACCTGCCATCCAGGGATATGTCCTGAAATGTATTAAGGATGCACAGTTACTTGAATTACTACCCGAGCTTAAAAAAATAAAGCCTGCATCGGAGGCATCGAAACTCATTCTGGAAAAAGTCATTCTTGAATTTGAGCAAAAGCAAAAAATGCTTAAGCAGCCAATCGATCTTGATAAGATGGTTAACAGCAGAACGGTTAAAGAACGAGTGTTGGCAGCAGAAATCATAGGGGCAAGGAAAGATGTTACATATACCTCGGCATTGATAAACCTGACGCGCGAATTTGAACCCGATGTGAAAATTGCTGCAGTTAAAGCAATGACCAGAATGAGTCTTGCCGATCACAGCTATCTGCTGATCGAATTTTTAAGCTCTCCCGATTATCAGGCGTATGCTTTTGAAGCGCTGGTGCAGATAGGCGACCCTGCATTAGATTATCTTGAACGGTTATTTATTAATCCGGGAACAGATGATAATATACTTTCCAGGGTTATTCGGATCTATGGTAAAGTTGGGACAGAAAAGGCAGTTGATTTATTGTTGAGTAAACTCGAAAATCAGAGCCGGCGGATTACCCTGGCTACAATCGCTGCGTTACATGAGGCAAATTTTCAGGCTAATTCAATGAATCTATACCGTATTCTGAATGTAATTGTAAGAACAATTAACATTATGGGTACTAATTACCTTGTCAAAAAATCATTACCCGATACCGATAGTTTTGTTGAGCTGAAGAACTCCTACCTGGAAGAGATTGAGTCAAATTACGATATGCTATTTGACTTGTTATCGTTGGCTTATAATGCACGTACCATTAGAGAAATCAGGGAATTATTAAGGAATGGTTCATCGGCAGATATCAGCCATGCTATTGAAATGCTTGATCATTTTGTGTATGAAGATATTAAACCTGTGCTTTTCCCTGTTCTGGAAGATATTTCAACAGGTGAACGGGTTAAACGTCTTCAATATTACTTCCCGATTGAAGATATGACAATTCAGGAGATCATTTCTTCGACACTTGCCCGCGATTATAATATGCTCTCATACTATCCGCGTATTTGCGCAATGCAGGTTGCTCTTGAGATGCCCGAATTTGAGGTAAACCAGGAATTGATTGCAAATCTTTTTCATCCGAACAGGTTACTTCGTGAAGTTGCCGCCATCGTGATATTTAAGAAAGATCCGGATATGTTTGAGAATGTGCTCGCCCGGTTAGATCATAAAATTCAGTACGAGTTAAGAGAAATGCTGTCTGCTTTTGAAAGAGCCCATAAACTCCTGTTAGTCGATAAATTTAACCTTCTCAAAAATACGGATAAGTTCAATGAGCTGGCAGAATGGAACCTGATCGAACTAGCCCATGGGTTGGAAGAAAGAAAATTTACTGCCGGCGAAGAAATCGATTTGCCTGCACACCAATCGGAGTATTCACTTTTTATCATAGCAAGTGGAGAGCTGTTATTTGATGGAAAAGCTCAGGAAATTTTTACACCGGCAAATCAATATAAACTATTTTATGCATCGATGCTTGTTAATGCCGGGGTATCGAAAATTTCATTTACCGACGAAACACTTGTATTATTTATCAATCATGATACGGTTCAGTTACTCCTCAATGATTATTTTGATATTGCTAGTAGTGTGCTTGGTTGTGTAGAACAATTTAAATTAGCTGGTTGACCGTTATGAAAACAAATTACGATCTATATATTACCTATCCTGAAAAACTTATCAAGGCAGATCCTAAAGTAGAAAGCCTGGTTGATACCACTATTGATAATATCAGGATAGCATTATCAAGGATACTGCAACGCGATATTTCGATTGTGGCAAAAGGAAACGATTTTCATGATGCAGATCATAATAAATTTCTGCAACAAGCTTCATGTGCAATAATGATAATTTCGCCGGATATCGAAAACGAGCCTGCCTATTTATCAGAATTGCAGAATATTTGCGAAACGTTTAATATCTCGAATATTGATCTTGCAGATGGGTATAATAGGGTATTTAAAATATGTTTGGGACCTCAAAAAAAGGAACTGAATCCACCCTGTCTTAATGATCTTGTTTCCTATAATTTCTATGAGAAAAATATTTATAACAGGAAGGTTCGAAGTCTGGAATTTAATGAATCTGATAAATCGGCTACACTTTATGGAAGGCTGTTGGATCTGGCCTACGACATCTCATTTTCGTTGAAGAGGGGATCGAAAGAGGAATCATCCTATGAAAAAGAAAAGCATTGTATTTACCTTGGTTTAACTACTTTCGATCAGCTCCAGTCGCGCGATGACCTTCGCCGTGAGTTATTGCATTATGGATACAAAGTATTGCCTCAGGTTTCGATGCCTGAACAGGGAGAAGAATTTGAAAAGAGGCTGGTATCGTGCCTTCAACAAGCCGATACTGTAATTGAACTCATGGGATCGCATTACGGAGATATTCTTAAGGGAACAAAGTATTCCATGATAGATTATCAGAACAGGATTATACGTGAGTTTCAGGAGAAAGAGCAGGGCACAAAGTTACGCCGTTTTGTGTGGATACCACAGAATAACCGCATTAGTGATCAACGTCAGGCGCTTTACCTGAAGCGATTACGTCGCGACGACGCTTCAGAAAATACAGAGATCATTGAGAGTCCCTTGGAGACTTTTAAAACTATCTTAGTTTCAAAACTGTTGAATTCAAATCATACCAAAAAGGAACAGTTTGAAAACATTTCCAAAATATACCTTCTTACAGAAGAGGATCAGACCAAGGAGGTTGAAGAGATATATTCAACACTTTTGATATCAGGACTTAAGGTCACTATGCTTGATTATACCGAGCAGGTTGGCATCTATGCCAGGCACCTCCAGGCATTACGTGACTCCGATGCGGTAGTGATTTATCAGAATTCATCCAATTTAGGCTGGCTGAGCAGTAAAATGCGTGATATTATCAAAGCTCCAGGCCTGGGCAGGCCATTACCTTTCAAGAAAGTAGTAATAGCCACCAAACTTCCACCGGATAAACATCTTGTTCGTCTTATAAAATCGAGAGTAGAAATACTGGATACCAGTCAGTCATCGGGTGAAACAATATTAAATAAACTTATTTCAGAATGATTACCAATAAGGTACAGGCAGCATATACAATTTCTGAACAGTATAACCCCTTTCCTGGTTTACGGGCATTTGGAATAGAGGAGAGTCATTTGTTCTTTGGAAGGGAGGGGCAAAGTGAAATAATTCTGGAGTACCTTGCTGAGAATCATTTTGCAGCAGTTACTGGGGCTTCCGGAAGCGGTAAATCTTCTCTGATATATTGTGGTTTAATACCAATACTCTTTGGAGGTTTCGTTACAGGAGCCGGATCGCGTTGGAGAGTGATTGCCACACGCCCGGGGAATCAGCCTGTCAGGAATCTTGCCGAAGCTATTGCCGATGCTGAAACATTTGCTTATGCAGAGAACGACCAGAAGATAGAGACATACAGGAACCTTGTTTATGCACTCCTGCGAAGAAATTCCTTCGGTCTGGTTGAATCGGTTTCTCAGATGCAACTTCAGAAGGGAGAAAACCTGTTGCTCGTTATTGATCAGTTTGAGGAGCTTTTCAGGTTTAAGGAAAGCAGGGATGATACAATGACAACGTTGAACGAAACGGAAGCCTTTATTAAACTTCTGGTCAATGCAGTGCGTCAGAGGAAAATACCTATTTACATTGTCATTACTATGCGTTCTGATTTTGTTGGAGAATGCAGCCAGTTCCAGGAATTTACCTCCCTCATTAATGAGAGCAACTACCTTGTCCCCCAGATGACGCGCGATGATTTTTCGCACGCCATTCTTGGTCCTTTAGCTGTTAAGGGTGTCGAAATGGATCCTCAATTGTATCAGGAAATTCTAAATTCGATCACCGAAGGCTCCGACCAGCTTCCGGTTTTGCAGCATGTCATGATGCGTACCTGGGAGTACTGGAAGAAGTATAATGAACCGGGTACTCCCATCCGCCTGCGCGATTACGAAGCAGCCGGGAAAATGGAGAATGCCCTTTCGATGCACGCTAATGAGGCGTATGAAGTATTATCGGAAGAAGGAAAGAGAATTTGCAAAAGCATGTTTAAAACGCTGACTGAAAAAAGCTTGGATAATAAAGGGATACGTCACCCGGCCACTGTGAAAGAAATTGCAGAAGTAGCACAAGCCCAGGTCAGTGAAGTAATTAAGGTAATTAACGAATTTCGTTCACGCGGTAGATCGTTTCTGACCCCAGCCGAAAATGTTGAATTGAATGAGAATGTAGTAATCGATATCTCGCATGAGAGTTTGATGCGTGTATGGGACCGTTTGAAAGGGTGGGTTGAAGAAGAAACCAATTCTGTTCAGATGTATCTCCGGCTTTCTGAAGCATCATCGTTATACCAGTTGGGAAAAACCGGACTCTGGCGTCCTCCTGACTTGCAGCTGGCATTAAACTGGAAAAAGACGCAACAGCCATCGTTAGCATGGGCTAAAAAATACAATCCTGCATTCGAAAAAGTAATGGTGTTCCTGGATGCCAGTGAGAAAAAATTCTTGCAGGAAGAACAAAACAAAATCAAACTTCAGCGTCGGACACTTAATCGTACCCGTAGGTTTGCCTCGGTGATGGGTTTTACTGCCATTCTTTTCCTGCTATTGACAGCTTTTGCCATAAGCCAGTGGAATGAGGCCAGGCGACAGAAACAACGATCGGATGAATTTGCTGCCATTATGGAGCAGCAAAAGAATATTGCTGTTGAGGAAAAAGACAATAAAGAAATGGAGCGCTTGCTTGCTACCATTGCAAAAGATTCTGCTGAGAAGGCTCAAATGGCAGCTCTTTTAAGACTCAGCGAAGTGCGTGAAAAAGCAGACGAAGCATTCCAGATGGTAGATGAAGTTAAAGAACAGAGTGCTGTGCTGAAGAAAACTTCAGAACAGGCAAGGTTAGAACGTGAAATGGCTGAAAGGAAGGCCAGGGAAGCATTGGAGGAGCAATCAAAGGCTGTGGAAGCGATCACGGTGGAGAAACGAACCCGTATGTTGACAACAGCACAGACTATGGCAATTAAAGCTATTCAGACGGAAAATAAGGACCTGAAAGGACTTCTTGCTTATCAGGCGTATCGTTTTAACGAACAATTCAATGGGCCCGATAATAACCCGGACGTTTATAAAGGATTGTTTAACGTTATGACAGCAATCCAGGGGAAAGGTTTTAATACCCTTGTAGGGCATGAGGGATCCGTAAAATCGCTGGCCTTTCTGCCTTCTCAGAATATTGTGTATAGTTCGGGCGCCGATGGAAATATCATGCGATGGGACCTGGACCAGGGCTCCAAAACGGGTACTACGCTGTATCATAATACATTCTCTAACCGAAGTCTGACAATCAGTTCAAACGGAAGGTGGTTGGCCTGTGGTACAGGTACTTCAATAATCCAGATTTTCAAATTGAACCAACCTAATACACAACCCGAAGTCTACGAAGCTCATAAAGGTGCAGTGTTGGATCTCGACTTCATTTCAGGTAAGGATATCCTGATCTCAGTAGGCAGCGATAAATCAATTATGTTATGGAATATTCTTACAGGTGAAAAGAGAACTATTGTTACCCATGCTACCCGTATTCGTACCATTTGCATTTCGAAAGATGGTAATTACGTTTTCGGAGGTACTGACGACGGTAAACTCTTACGCTGGGCTATTTCAAACGGAGAGGTTAAGGAGATCTTCGATAACAAACAGCAGGCAATTAATGCAGTATGTTTAAATAGCTCAGGTTCACGCATTGCATTCGGTGATATTTCAGGTAATATTATTATCCTTGAAGCTGCTACATCGAGAAAGATAACCCAGGTAAAAGGACATAGCGCCCGTATACAGGATATAGCTTACAGCCCCGATAATTCACAACTGGCAACATCAAGTTACGACGGGACTATTCGTATCTGGAATGCAGGAAAACTATCGGAAAGCCCTGTCCTGATCACCGAACACGAATCATGGGCATTGGCAATCGCCTTTAGTCCCGATGGCAAGACCTTGGTATCTTCAAGTGAAACAGGAGTAATATTTTACTGGTCAACACGGGCAAAATATATGGCCGATCAGATGTGTAACTACGTATCACGGAATTTCACGGACCAGGAATGGGATATTTATGTAGGTATGGATATTGATTATCAAAAGACATGTTCAAACAGGGAATGACAATCTGATCAAGAGACCGGTCAGCGCTTTCTCTGATTAAATGTTGTATGAAATGAGCCAATATAGGGAGAATTATCTGATTTTTTTCTGTTACATTTACATTATCATCTTCAGGAATGAAAGGAACTCTTGTAATAACATTTATTATTAGCCTGTTTTTCAGTACTTCAGTTCTGGCTCAAAAAAGCTGCCTGAATACGTTGCGCGAGGCAAAAGAGCTTTATGAACAGGGACTGATTAACGAAATACCTCAGCTGTTAAGCGGCTGTATGGAGTCAGGATTTACACGCGCTCAGCGCATTGAGGCATATAAACTAATCATTCTGTCATACCTCTTTGATGATGATCAGTTTGCCGCAGAAAAAATGATGGACGAGTTCCTTCGTAAATTTCCTGAATACGAAGTGATGCCCAACGATCCGGTTGAGTTTGTTTACCTTCTGGAATCGTATCAGACATCATCTTTCTATTCCATAAACTTTTCCTTTGGGCCTACCTTTGCAAATCCTCGTGTTACACGATCTTATTCGCAACTCGATCGTGAACATACTGAGTATTCCGATAAAACAGGAACAGGTTATCAGTTTTTATTTGGTATAAGCCGTAATCTGTGGAAAGACTTTAACGGAAGCATCGGGGTGATCTATTCTAAAAATAATTTCTCTCAAAGTGAAATTACCGAATCTTATGTTGATAACAAAATAGAACCGTTTGCCAGGGTCACATCCACGGAAGAAATTACCAAGATCGACTTTCCACTGACGTTTTCGTATCGCTTTGGTAGGGGAAACCTGAACTATTCTGCCCGCATTGGTGGTATGGTCAGTTTTATTACCGATGTATCACTAACACCTGTCCGGTCGCAGGAAGGAATGGATGACATTTCAGCCAACATAGCAATTGACGATAACCGGCAGAAGTATTATTACTCACTTGTTGCCGGTACAGGATTGGAATATAAAGTTCCGCGAGGATTTATAGTACTCGATATCCGGTACAATTACGGTATGCAGAATTTTGTCAACACCAAGAATAGATTTTCATCACAGCGATACCTCTATACTGATGACGATTTCATGCTGAATGCGTTGACCGTAAGCATTGGATATCACTTCAGGATCTATCAGTCGAAAAAAAATCGCTATTAATTCAGTATTCATGAAAAAGTACTTCTCAGCCATACTAATACTATTACCGCTTCTGTTTTCGTGCGATGAATATGAACTATCCCCCGATCAACAGCGGTCGTTTGTTAAGTTTTACGGGGCCGGCTTAGAGGATGAAGGTGTTAAGGTACTTACAACCAATGAAGGATTTCTTGTGATGGGCAATATCGATAATATGGAAAGAGGGAAAGATATCTGCCTGATCCGGACTGATAAATATGGTAATTCTGTTGCACCCATCACTGTCCTGGGTGGTCAGTACGACGATTATGGGTATGCAATTGAGCCGAATACTGATGGCTATATTATAGCCGGTTCTTCACGAAGAACCAAGTACGGCGATCTGGATGTTTTTCTTGCCCAGGTTGACACTGCAGGAGATACACTATGGACCAATACATACGGGCGCTCCTACGATGACGAGGCCTACGATATACTGATTCGTGATGATGGCCATATTGTGCTGACCGGCTATTCCGATGGCGGGGATATATCGAAATCAGATTTCCTGGTTATTGAAACCGATGCAAATGGAAATCAAACGAATTTTTATCACTCAGTTCAAAGTTTTGAGGAAGTTGCCTATTCTATTATTGAGTATGGCTCCAATTATTTACTTGCAGGCTATACCGATTACTATAATGTCGCTACAGGGAGTTTTCAGAAAACAGCCTGTGTGCTGAGCTGGAACGGAAGTAATATTGAAAAATATCCGCCGTTTGAATCACTGGGTGTTAGTTCCGAAGCCCTTTCTATAAAGTCCGCCGGAGGAAATGAGTTTTATATTGCATGCAACGTAAATCCCAGTTCTTCAGTTAGTGTTACTCAAATATATCTCTTGAAAATAAATGCAAGGGCTGATATTGTATGGCAGCATAATTTCGGAGAACGAACATTAAACCTTGTGAACGATCTCGAGTTCTTCAATAATTCGCTCATAGCTGTTGGAACAGCAACCAATGTCGCCTCAGGAGAGGATAGTAAAGATATCAAAGGAGACATTTTAATTCTGAAGACAAATCTTGCAGGAGAAAACCCTGAATACACTTACATCGGTGATGGACAATTATACCAGGGCAACGATATCGATTTCACCTCTGACGGCGGCTATATTATAACAGGCACAAACTACATCAGCACAAACAGTGTGATTACTTTATGCAAACCCGATACTGACGGATTATTCAGGTAATTTTTCCTGTCATTAATCAGGTCTTTCGGATAACCTTTGTTTAAGTTCATCAAATAGTAGGACGCACATATTGAAGATTCATTAATTTTACATTCCCTTCACACGAAACCTATAGACTATGAAAGCGCTTTGTAAGAATATTAATATAAACTTCTTGTCATGCTTCCTTCTTTTAAGCATGCCGCTCTATGCTGTTCCACCTGAAGCGCGTGACGTTAAGATCTCACCGGCAGGGCCCTATATTCCCGGTCAGACAGTTACCGGAAGCTATACATATTACGATGCGGAGGGTAATCCCCAGTCAGGCACCGTGATTGGTTTTTACCGTTCAGATTCTCCCACAGGGACAGGTTATTCTTTAATTGCCAGCGGTTCTTCCACGTATAATGTTTCATCGACCCTGAGGGGTAAATATATTGCTTTTGGCGTTATTCCTGATAATCTTATTGATCCGCCGGGCGCACTGGCATTTAGCAGTTGGGAATTGGTAAATACCTTACCTGTTGCGATAGAAGATGAATATTCTGTCACCGAAGGAGAAACTCTGACTGTGGCTGCCCCCGGTATTCTTAGTAATGATGTCGATCCGGATTTATCCCAGGTTCTGGAAGCCATCCGGACCAGTAACCCGGTTAACGGTACCATTTCATCATTCCTGTCGACTGGAGCTTTTACATACGTACATAATGGAGGTGAAAACCTGAGCGATGTATTCGAATACCAGGTCAAGGATGGATTAGAAGCCAGTTTAACTACAGCTAAAATTAATATAGCCATAGCCCCCGATAACGATCCGCCCGATCTTGGAGCGATTGAGACTACCATCTTGCCATATACTGAAGATAATCCAGGGACAATAATTACGACTAACATTACAATTACCGATCCCGATGATACATATCTCAACTCAGCCAGCGTGTTTTTCAGTTCGGGGTATGTTAATACCGAAGATAGCCTCTACCTGAAATCAAACCTGTTTACCTCTTCATTCAACAAAACAACAGGGGTTTTATCAATAAATGGAGAAAGACTTCGCACGCAATATCGCGATAGCGCGTTGCGTAGAGTAATGTATGTCAATACTAACCACGATAATCCTGTTAATTCGCCCGACCGGGTCGTTTCATTTACGGTTTTTGATGGCGACGATTACAGCGATACTGTATCAAGGACTATCCATATTAATCGTGTGAACGATCCTCCGGTAGCCACCGATGCCCATATCGACGGTACATACACTCCCTTTCGTACCAAAGAACTGTCAACAGCCGATTACACGTATACCGATCCGGATGGAAATGGTGAATCAGGAACTACCATTGCCTGGCTGACTTCTGCGTCAAGTTCCGGGGCAAGCCCCACAGTTGTTAGAAATTATGCCACCCAGGACACCTTCAAAACCAGGTTTGATGATGGGGGAAGATACATTGCGGTGGTAGTTTTACCACGCGATAACCAGGGAACAACCGGCGATGACGATACCAGTACATGGTACTATATCAATGACGAACCGCAACTCCAGGGACTTACCATTGTAAACCGGCTGAATCCGGGAGGTATTGCTGTCGGCGAAAAAGTGAGTGCCGATTATACATATTACGACCTGGAGGCAAATCCTTCCGGGGCTCATACATTTCAGTGGTACCGGGCGAACAGTAACTCATGGACAGCGGCTGCTCCAATATCAGGGGAGACTGATTCAACATATACAATTGTAACCGGCGATAAAAACAAATGGATCGGCATAGAAGCATATCCCTATGCAACAGCAGGATCGTCGCCGGGACAAAGAGAACGCTCGTCATTAATCCAGGTAGGTTCCCTGCCAACTGCTGTACTTTCAGGGAGTGACACTATATGCAATAACGGCGATACCGCAATCTTAACCGTTACATTGACAGGCGATAATAAACCCTGGGCAATTAAATATACACGTAATGGTGCCAACGAAACAACGGTCACAGGTATTGAAGAGACTCCCTATTCGCTGAAGGTTACCCAGGCAGGCACGTATGCGCTCACCGAGGTCAGCGACGAGAAGTATGATAAGGGTACCGTATCCGGCACAGGAAGCGTTCTACTCTATACACATCCGACTGCTACGCTGACACAAGACACTGTATTTATCTGTCCGGGTGATGTTAGTACTCATTCATATCCCATTGTTCTGACAGGTAAGCAGCCTTGGAGCATCAGCATTCAAAAACAAGGCAGTACCGATTCTTCTATGGTAAACGGCATTACCGTTAGCCCTCACCTGAGAACAGTAGCCCTTGCTGATTCAGGTACCTATCATGTCCTTCATGTATGGGATAAACACTGTATGTCTGCTGGTACCGGAAGTACTGTAGTGGCCAAGAAAAGATCGCCGGTTGCTGTTATGAGCGGCGATACTTCCGTATGCCCGGGACAGACGGCTATACTTCCTGTAGAGCTTACAGGCGATGGCCCGTGGACGATCTACTATACACGTAACGGAGGAAGCGAAGTCTCTGTATTTGTCAACCAGAATGTCTCGGAATACACCTATAACTTGTCTGTTACACAAGTTGGCACGTATGCAATTACACGTGTAGTTGACCAGCACGATGAAGGGTGTGTTTCGGGAGGAGCCATTGTTCAGAATTATACATTGCCTACGGCAATCTTCACAGAAGGAAGCGAAGTCTGTGAAAAATTAAATAATAAGATCAAGATTACATTTACGGGTGTTTCGCCCTGGACGTTGTCGTACCGGTACGAATCAGGTTCCCCTGTAACGGTATCGAATATCCTGACCAACCCGTATTCTATTCCTGTCTCAAACACGGGAACGTATTCATTAATTACGGTAGGTGATAAGAATTGTACCACAACTACTTCGGGTACGCAAGAGATCGTGCCGGCTCCCGAAGTAACGATTAGCGGACTATTAAGAACTACCTATTTGTATGATGCCCCGGCCGATACTATTAGTTTTAATCCTCAGGGAGGCAGCTGGGCTGAATCAAGTTTCCCGGGGGCAATTATATATGGCTCAGGACTCTACTTATTTTATCCTTCAATAGCTTATTCATTGGCTGGTTCGCCGTTCTGGATAAAATATAAATATCAGGATCCATCAACAACATGCTATGGAAAAGACTCAACTCAGGTATTTTTCTTAACTCAGCCAGCCGATATTCAGGTTGATGGATACAAGCAGATGTACTGCTCTAATGATGACTTAATTTTATTATTTGGTCTTAACCTTTATAATAATGTTGGTACTTTTTCAATTTCATCACCTGGCACTGGTTTAGTTAATAGCGCACCTAACCAGGCGATTCTTGTACCTTCTATTATCCAGTCTGGATCGCGAACGGTTACGTACACCGTAAATATTAATGGAATTAATAAAACTGCACAGAAAGTCTTCAACTTCAACCATGTTGTCGCCGACTTCAGTTGGGACAATGAATGTTTTAATGAACAAAGCCTGGTTAACTTTACCGATCTGTCGACAAGCACACCTAACGACATCAGTGGGTACCAATGGAATATATATCTGCCCGATGATACGGTTACCAGTTATAACCCTCAGATTTCCTACACCTTCGATAACCAATCTACCTATCCGGTTGAACTGATTGCATCGTCACGATATATCTCAATCGATGATACATCGACTTGTTACGATACCATTATTAAACCTCTTGTTCTCAAGCCTACCTTTAAGGTTGACGGCTTACCTTATATGGAGGATTTCACAGGAGATAATACTTGGGTATCATTGCCGGAAACAGGACTGAACAGCTGGACCTACGGTATACCGCCAGCCGGTGTTTTCAGTACGGGCAATGGATATGGATGGTATACCAATATTGAAGATCAGGTGAACGCAGAAAACTCATACGTAGAAAGTCCCTGCTTCGATTTTACCCAATCGAAGAGGCCTATGGTAAAGGTAAATCTTTGGAGAGAGTTTACAGGGACTACAGAGACTCCGTTGGATGGGGCTGTATTGCAGTATACAACTAATAACGGGGCAACCTGGCAGGTTGTTGGTATTTTCGGCGATGGCATTAGCTGGTATAATTCATACAGTATTGCCGGGCAACCGGGCGGACAAAATATCGGTTGGGCGGCGGTTCAGGATGGGGAATGGATAGAAGCACGCCATAAACTGGACGAGCTGAAAGGATTAACCAATGTACGCTTCAGGATTGCTTACGGGGCCCCACAAAACTATAAGGGCGAAGGGCTCGCTTTCGACAATTTCTGGGTAGGAGAGCGTTCGAAGAAAGTACTGATCGAACATTTCACAAATGCAGGAAGTGCAGAGTGTAAAACCGTAAATGAAAATTTCAATTCGGTACTTAATGATCTTCAAAACAAGAATGATATTATTGATTTGCAGTTCCATACAGAATATCCCGGGGTGGATACCTTCTATACATTAAATCCGACACCGCCGCTATCGAGAGAACAATACTACGGTATTTCAACGAATATACCCTATAGTATAGTTGACGGAGGCCGTGGCAACCAGGGCGTATATATGATCGATTACAGCATGCAGGAAGAACTGGTACAGAACGACCTGACACTGGCAGTTTTGGATGAGAATAAATTTAATATCGACATGCAAACAGTGAAGGATGGCAGTTCAGTTGATATTGATATTACGCTTACCGCCAGGGTGGCTATTCCCGAAACGGACCTGACATTAAACACTGTGATCATAGAAAACGTCATTACGGGGGTAACAGGCGATAATGGAGAGACCATCTTTGAAAGTGTTGTAAAGGATATGCTGCCCAGCGCCCAGGGTACGGGTTTTAACCGGAGTTGGAGCGTTGGTGCCAGCGAGGAAGTGAGCCTGCATTACGATTATGAGAATGTATTCAATGAAGAAGAATTACGCGTTGTTGCCTTTATCCAGGATAATGAAACACACGAGGTCTATCAGGCTGAGATCATGAACCCGAATATTTTCGTTCCTATCTCATTAATTGAAGATACTCCGGCAGGATTCCGCATCTATCCGAACCCAACAAGAGAATCTGCATGGGTAAGGTTTGATAAGGTACCTGTAACCAAAACACGGATCGATATTATTAATTTCAACGGAAGTTTGGTATACAGCGCAACAGTGAATCCCGGGCAGGAACTGGTTAATCTGAAGGTAGATCATTATCTGCCGGGAATATACATGATCAGGATATCAGATAGTAAAAAAATACTCGGAACCAAAAAGCTGATCATTTCAGGCAATAAATGATCGCATAATAAGTTTTAATAAAACCATTCCCTGTTTATTAAATAGTAATAAGAAAACTTCGGCCCTTACGACCGGAGTTTTTTATGCTTCCTGATGCAATGCAACGGCGAATCTATGGCCGAAGTTTTTAAGCTCTTCCTTTTTGCTTTCACCCGGAGCAAAGCGCAGTGCAATGCCCTCGCATACAATGTTGAGTTTTAACCGTTTCAGATGTTCTTCTATGAGTTTCACAGCTTCGCCGCTCCATCCGAAGGAACCAAAAACAGCAGCTTTTTTCCCTCTGTCGCGTATCGGATTAATGAGTGCAAATAATTTGTAAACCGGGAGTACTGTGTTTTGGTTAATGGTCGGAGAACCTATCAATAGAGCATTATGCCGGATAAGTAATTCTTCAAGTTCATCGGGAGAGATCTTTTCAATATCCACTATTGAGATCTGGCAGTCGGATTTTTCACGGATACCTTCTGCAATTGATTCAGCCATCTGGCCCGTGAAACCATAGGCTGAAACATAGGTTATCAACAAATTAATGCTGCTACGTTCCGTTTCTAAAAGGTACTGTTCTGCAATCCTTTTTGTTTTCTCAATGATGGCACGTCCGTTCTTTCTTAATATTGGCCCGTGTCCCGGACATACAACCTTGAAATCGAGCGGATGGATACGTTCAATTGATTTCAGCATGAACTTGCTGTAAGGTTTTAAAATAACATCAAGATAATATTCGAAGGACTTGGAATAATCACCCACCAAATCATCAAACATTCTCTCATCAGCATAATGGGCACCAAATGAGTCGCATGTGAAGAGGACCTTGTCTTCTTCGAGGAAAGTGTACATGGTATCGGGCCAATGAAGGTTAGGGGCAGCGATAAAGTGCAATATTTTATTACCAAGCGAGAGCGTATCATTATCCTTAACAACTTCCGACGCGAAAGGTTTATTGATCATATCGGTTAAAAAATTGATAGCCTGCCTGCTGCCATATACTTTTGCTTTAGGAGCCAGCTCGAGCAATTTTGCTACATTACCGGAATGGTCGGGTTCCGTATGATTCACCACAATTACTTCAATATCGGCCGGATCTGTAACCGATTTTATTTTGTCAAGATATTCCTCCCAGAAAGAAGCTTTGGTTGTTTCAATGATAGCCTTTTTTTCGGCATCGATGAAGTATGAATTATAGGTAGTGCCATACTGTGTTTCCATTACAATGTCGAACGTAACGATATCTCTGTCTAAAACACCGATCCAGCTGACATCATTTGTTATTTTCAGATTTTTAGATTGATCCTGCATAGTAAAGGCTATTAAAATAAGTTAACATAAAAAGACAGTCATGAAATTTTTCCAAAACTAACCATTTTCAATGAATAGATTGGGATATCATTGTTGTGCGGTAAAAGTTAAAAAAATTATATGCCACTAAATCACCTGGGCTCAAAGAAAACACGAAGAAATTTATATTTAGCCTGTTGCATATTTGTGAAACCATTGTGTCGTAGTGTCCTTGTGGCATAAATTCTAATTTTAATTGGTTGAGCCTACTAAATCAAAAATGCTAATAACTCTTGCTATAACCATACGTTAGGATTATCCATTCGTTATACCCGGACAGCAATGATTGGGACATACACCAATAGTTGAATAGCAAATAAAAGGAGCTATCTTCAAAGGTGTCTCAAACGTCATACAAGCAAAGCGCAGTAATCTTATTACGTTAATAATCAATAGATTGCCTGCCTGTAGCCAAGGCAGGCTTCTTCGCAATGACGTATAGAGGCCCTATCAAGACAAGCCCTGTGATAGGATGAAAAAAATTTTAAGAAAATCGTTTAGTTTTTCTTACAGCAGGATTTTCCTGTCTTCTGACAACCCTCCTTCTGACATTTATGTTGATGTTGTTTGCAGGTAGTCGAATCGTTTTTTTGTTCACAGGGTTTTACCTGGGTGGAATCGCTTATCAGTGCGGCCGTGGGTTTTTCGCTGCTTCGGGGTGAATTGGCATAAATAAAGGCACAGGCAAGTATCAGTAAAGCAATGGATGAAAATACAATGGCTTTTTTCATGGTTAGTACATATTGGTTAATTAAATATTATCTTCTTGGTGAACAAGAATTAAAATGAAAAGGTTTAGCTTCTATTACACGTTTGCCAGTATAGTTAATTTATTTTTAGAAACCTGATTTAATGTGCACTCAATGTTGGAATTCAATGGCAGGAAAACATCGACGCGAGAGCCGAATTTTATAAAGCCGAATTCCTCACCCTGCTCAGCGTTATCACCTGGTTTTGCATAGGTACAAATTCTTCGGGCAACAGCGCCTGCTATTTGCCTTACCAATATTTCAGTCCCATCGTTACGGCGTATTACGATAGTAGAACGCTCATTCTGAGTTGATGATTTCGGATGCCATGCCACCAGGTAATCACCCTTATGATACCTTGTATAGGTAACTTCACCGGATACAGGATAGGTATTCTGATGAACATTTAATGGTGACATAAATATTGAGATTTGGATCCGTTCATCATGGAAGTATTCATTTTCGATTGTTTTTTCAATTACAACAATCTTTCCATCGGCAGGGGCATACACAATATTCTCTGAAACATTGCATGTTCTGGCCGGTATTCTGAAAAACCATGCAAAAAGAAAGAAAAGTACAAGAAAGGGAAGAAGAATAATCAGTTTAACGATCAGCAACAGCGGAGATAACAGTAGATATATGACGAGCGCGATAAGGATCAGTAACGAAATAGTCAGCAGCTTTCTTCCTTCTTGATGAATGGTCATTTATTTCAGCATTAAAAAGATGGATAAATATATATAAATTACAGGAGCTGCAAATAGCAGCGAATCGATCCTGTCGAGCATACCCCCGTGTCCCGGCAACAGAATACCGGAATCTTTTACATCAGCAATTCGTTTCAGCAACGACTCGGCAAAATCGCCGAAAACAGCAGCAATGGCAGTAAGGAATGCAAATATTATCCAGAATACTACATTGCCTGACGGGAAAAAATGATTTATTACAACAGCTGATACAAGAGTCATAATAAGTCCTCCAAAAAAGCCTTCCCAGGATTTTTTTGGTGATATTTTCTCGAATAATTTATGACGGCCCCACGTGATTCCTGCCAGATAAGCAAAAGAATCGTTGGCCCAGAGAAATATAAATATTGCCAGAGAATAAGGCACTGTATGTGTTATAGCGCTTTCCTGTATAAGATTCAGCACAATCAGGGGAACAGTTATCCACAGCATCCCCAGGAACGTAAAAGCTGCACTTATCATCGGATTGCCTTCTTTCTGATACAGGGAAATGGTGAGTATAATAATTATATACAGCAACAGGAGAGGTACTCCTAACAGCCGGAATATTCCGAAGTGCATTATTGTCAGAGCAGCAATGGTAAAAATCGTGTTTAAAAGGAGGGAGGCAGGGGCAGGATAAATATTGATCTTCCGGCCTATCCTGTTAAACTCATACATAGCAATATAGTTCATCAAACAAACCAGGATTTTCAACCCGACAGGATGAATCAATATAGCCGCCAGGATTGCTGCAACATATATTGCACCTGTAATTGTCCTGGTGATAAGACTCTTCATTTTGTATTCAATGTGTTAATGTCGATATTCCGCAAAATATGTTTGGCCCTGATTGCATAGTCCCTCTCAACATAAACTTCCACTTGTCCAAACAAGTAGTTAGAATCTTGTTTATTGATTATAACCGCATCAATATCATTTTCATCCAATAAATCTTTCGCAATTTCGGCGCGGTAGGAAGTATTTGTTGAATATATGCATACCCAGTTTTTCTCCATTCAATAATTCGTTAGCTTATAGCAAAAGCAACATAATAACCTTCCGGGAACAAAGATAAAAAAAGGGGCTGTCTCAAAAAGTATCTCAAACGTCATTACGAGCGAAGCGCGGTAATCTAATTCTGTTAATAATCAATAGATTGCCTGCCTGCCGGCAAGGCAGGCTTCAGTCGTCCCGAAGTCTCGGTACTCCTTCGCAATGACGCAAGCAGACCTTTTTGAGACAGCCACTTAAAATCGTATGTTTCTTGTCCACAATTTTGTGTATTCAGGATTTTTATGCTGATTCAGCTTTATTTTCCGGAATATTTTCGTCTTTAATTCTTTCCTTGACGGCTCTTGGTTTTTTAGCTTTTCCGTTGTTTTCGCGGGCCGAATCGACCAGCGACTTTTCGTCGGGGCTTGACTTCCGTTTGCCAAATATATTTTCCAGGTCTTCGGTAAAAATCACTTCTTTTTCGAGCAGAAGTTCAGCCAGTTTGATCAGCCCTTCTCTGTTTTCCTGAAGAATTTGTTTAGCGCGGGTATATTGCGATTCAACAAGATTACTGACTTCTTCATCGATAATTTCAGCCCTGCGCTCACTGTATGGTTTCGTGAAAGCATATTCATTTTGCCCGCTTGAATCGTAGTAACTAATGTTCCCGATTTTATCACTCAGTCCGAAGTACGATACCATAGCATAAGCCTGCTTGGTTACTTTTTCCAGGTCGTTAAGAGCGCCAGTAGATACCTTACCGAATGTCATATCTTCTGAGGCTCTTCCGCCAAGAGCAGAGCACATCTCATCGAGCAGTTGTTCACGCGTGGTTATCTGACGCTCGTCGGGCAGGTACCAGGCAGCGCCCAGTGCTTTACCACGAGGTATAATAGTAACCTTAACAAGCGGGCTTGCATGTTCGAGCATCCAGCTGACAGTAGCATGGCCGGCTTCGTGGTAAGCGATAGTTCTTTTTTCCTGTTGGGTGATAATTTTATTTTTCTTTTCAAGTCCACCGATAATACGATCAATAGCATCAAGAAAATCCTGTTTTTCAACGCTTTTTTTATTTTTTCGTGCGGCAATGAGGGCAGCCTCATTACAAACATTAGCAATATCAGCGCCCGAAAATCCGGGAGTTTGTTTGGCAAGAAATTCGATACTAAGATTCTTTTCAAGCTTCAGAGGTTTCAGGTGGACTTTAAAGATATCGGTGCGTTCATTCAGGTCAGGCAGCTCAACATGGATCTGCCGGTCGAAGCGTCCTGCCCGTAAGAGAGCGCGATCGAGAATATCGGCACGGTTTGTAGCTGCAAGTATGATAACCCCTGAGTTGGATGCAAAACCATCCATCTCGGTAAGAAGCTGGTTGAGCGTATTCTCCCGCTCATCGTTGGCTCCGAAGTTGGGATTTTTACCGCGCGCACGGCCAATAGCGTCTATCTCATCGATAAAAACAATACAAGGCGCCTTTTCTTTAGCCTGCTTGAATAGGTCACGCACGCGCGAAGCACCAACGCCAACAAACATTTCAACAAAATCGGAACCCGACATGGAGAAAAAAGGAACATTGGCTTCACCTGCAACAGCCTTTGCCAGCAATGTTTTTCCTGTTCCCGGAGGTCCGACAAGCAAAGCGCCCTTAGGAATTTTACCTCCCAGTTCTGTATATTTTTTAGGCTTCTTAAGGAACTCTACGATTTCCATTACCTCCAGCTTAGCTTCCTCGAGACCGGCAACATCTTTAAAATCAACTTTAACGCTGGTTTCTTTATCAAATATTTTTGCCCGTGATTTTCCGACATTAAAAATATTTCCCGGACCACCAGCTCCGCCGCCTGCTCCGCTCATGCGCCTGAAGATGATAAGCCAGATGGCTGCCAGAATAAAAAGCGGAAGGAGCCAGGTAAGGATGTCTCCTAAAATATCCTGTCGTTTAGCGCCTTTCGGACGAACCCTGTCCTCTTTTGAAAAGCCTGCCTGTACTTCATCAAGGTCTTTCAGGAATTGATCTACCGAAGCAAATTTGTAGCTATAATGCGGGCCTGTTTTAGAAAACTGGGTGAAACCACGGTTGAGAACATCCTTATGTTCAGGATTATTAAGCAGGTCGCTTTTAATATAGATCTCTGCAAAATCCTGATTGATAATTACGATTTTTTCAATCTGGTGGGTTTGTATCAGTTCGTTGAGCTTGTTCCATTCGATTTCAATTGGTTTTTTACCATTGTTGAAAAAGAAGATGGAAAATACAGTGAGTCCGATCAGGATAGGGACCATCAACGAATTAAACTTACCTTTTCTGCCATCGTTATCACCTGGTCTGGGAGAAAAACCGGGGATCTTATCTTTTATTTCTTTTTGATTTTTAGACGCCATTCATGAAAACATTAATTGAAACTTTCTTCTACTCTGGAGATCCGGGCATCTCCCCAGAGCTCCTCCAACTTATAGTATTTTCTTACTTCCTTTTGAAAAACATGTACCACAATATCATTAAAATCGAGTAATACCCACATTGCATTTTCTAAGCCCTCTCTGTGTCCAACCTTTTGTTTTAAGTTTTCCTGAACCTTCTTTTCGATAGAATCAGCGATGGCAGATACCTGAATGTTTGAATCAGCATGACAAATAATGAAATGGTCACAAATTGAACAATTGATTTTAGTCAGATCGATATCAATAATTTCTCTTCCTTTTTTCTCAAGTATTCCTTCAACAATGTTATGTAAAAGTAAATTCTTCTTTGCCAATCGCTTATAATAGAAAATTTGTTTTACAAATGTAGTGATTTTATGGCTATTATTTTCAAACAACCAGGAGAGAGCCACTACTTATTTAACTCTTCAGCGCGATTAATCAATAACAATACCAAAAAATCATGATCTTTGACTGATGAAGAGGATGCGTTATGGTTGGCAATCATATAATTCATATCCAGGAAGTTAATTCCACCAATACTTACCTTAAGAATCTTGCGGCGGAGACCCAGCTGGAAGAGGGCACTGTAATTTTGGCAGATAATCAGACCGAAGGAAAGGGAAGGGGCGACCATAAATGGGTATCGCCGGCAGGAGAAGGATTGACTTTTAGCATATACTTACGCCCTGCATTGGAAGCATCACATCATTTCTGCCTTAACGAATTTGTATCGCTTTCTATAATATATATGCTGAAGGAATACAGTATTATGGCAAAGATCAAATGGCCGAACGATATATATGTACATAATAAAAAAATAGCCGGGATACTTATTGAAAATTCGTTACAAGGGCCTACTATCGTGAGTTCGATTATTGGTATAGGAATGAATATTAATCAGATTGAATTTCCCGATGAGCTGCCTGATGCTATATCGCTCAGACAAGCCATGGGTAAATCTTTTGATTTAAAGGCCTTGCTTGATGCACTTCTGAGGGACCTGGGTGTTTACTATTCAAGTTTGAAAAACAAGGATTTTGAGTCGATACATCAGGAATACAACAACCATTTGTTCAGAAAAAATGAAATAATAACCTATAGCACGAAAGGAAAAATTAATAGAGGAAGGTTGCATGAAGTATCGGCCGGTGGGGAATTAGTCATTCAGAAAGAGAGCGGGGAATACAACAGCTTTCTGTTCGATGAATTGCAGATGATCATATAAATTGTTTTTTTCTTTCCGTCAAAAAATATCACTGACTACATCTGCGAAAATCAGTGAGAAATTATCAGAAAATATTCGAAAAGATAATGGAGCGATCATCAGAAACGATAGCGCCCCATTTCATCCACCAGCTTATCCAGAAATTCCTGTAAGGGTTTGCTTACCAACATTTCCAACATCCTGTTCAACTGAACATCAAGCGTAAGCTTAACATATGTGGTATTTTCATCCTGTTTTTTAAGCTGAACCCAAAAATTAAAGCTTAGGCCGCTGTTCTCGCTATTCGTAAACTTGATGAATTTAAAGGGTTCTTTCTCAATAATTTTTATACCTATAGCACCAACAGGATTTATCCTGAAACTGCAGGAATTCTCATCCGACTGCCAATCCTGGATTTTGTCCTTTGGGATCAGGTTGTTAAAATTATTGAAATTACTAAGGAAGTTATAGATTCGTTCGTCGGGATACTGTAATACACCTGTTTTGCTTACAAGTCGCATAAGTTCATTATTGTTTCCACAGGTGTGGGGCTTTACGCCATTCTTTAAGGGTATCCAATTCATTTTTAGTAACATAACCCGATTCAACAGCTATTTGTATCAGCACTTCGTAATTGCTTAACGTATCGATAGCACAATTCGCTTTTGAAAAGTTATCAACAGCATCAGGAAAACCATACGAAAAAATTGCCACCATGCCGAGTACTTCGCATCCTTCGTTACGCAAGGCTTCTACAGCTTTCAGGCTGCTGCTCCCGGTAGAAATAAGATCTTCAATAACAACAAAACGTTCACCCGGTTTATAGCTGCCTTCGATGAGGTTTTCAAGTCCATGGCCTTTTGCTGCAGAGCGGATGTAAACAAAAGGCAGATTCAATTTTTCTGCAACCAGCACACCATGTGCAATTGCTCCGGTAGCAACACCGGCGATGCCTTCAACATTGGGGTATTTTCCTTTAATAATTGTAACGAAGTTATCGCGTATCTTCTCCCGTGTCTGCGGGAAAGAAAGTGTTTTTCTGTTATCGCAATAGATTGGAGATTTCCATCCCGAAGCCCAGGTAAAGGGTTTTGCAGGATTTAATTTTATTGCATTAATTTGCAGCAACTCTTGGGCTATCAGTTTTTCATAATCTTTCATGGCGGCAAATGTATAAAGTTTTTTTCAACGATCGAAAAGTCTTTTTGACTGACAATTTTACAAAACATTTCCAGGTTAAGTACGGATTATTCTATAAATACAGAGATATGGAAGACCTGGAAGAGTTGATCCATTTATACTCACGGCTGACGCTTATCGATACCCTCTATTTGTTTCATCACGATATTGAAGAGCTTCGTGAAGCCTTCAGGAGCTGCTTTATTGAAATAAATGCTGCCGGAGGGCTTGTGCGAAACGCGCGGGGCGAGTTCCTGATGATTCACCGGCGCGGAAAGTGGGATTTACCAAAGGGGAAGCTGGACAGCAAAGAGCCATTTGAGACCGCTGCCGTTCGTGAAGTGGAAGAAGAATGTGGAATTAGTGGGGTAGAAATTGTTAAGCCCCTGATCTCGACCTATCATACCTATTCCCTGGAGAAAGGGATAGCTTTAAAGAAGACAAGCTGGTTTGAGATGAGGTATTCCGGAAATGAAAAGCCCGTTCCACAGTCGGAAGAAGATATCATGGAAGCCAAATGGATTACCCCTGACAAATTAAATCCATACCTGGATAAGAGTTACCCTGCTATCAGGGATGTGTTTATGTATTTTGGGGTGTAGTTAATGCATATTCCTTAATCCTGAAGCCAATTCTTCATTAATCATTATATTTGCCGTCGCAATACTTTAGATTATGACGGAAGTATCGGTAATAGTCCCTGTATTTAACGAAGTAAATGCAATTGAGACAACTCTGTTACAACTAGATGAAATCCTGAAACAGGAACAATATACATATGAAATCCTGGTGGTGAATGATGGATCAACCGATGAAACATGGAGTAAAATAAAAGGGACTAAACTTTCTCATCTAATTTACATTGAACACGAACATAATAAAGGATATGGTGCGGCTATAAAATCCGGGGTACGGAAGGCCAGGTATAAAAATATGCTTATAACCGATGCCGACGGGACCTATCCAATACATGAAATTCCGCGTCTGGTGAAGGATCTTGAAGAATATGATATGGTAGTTGGACAACGTTCCTTTAAAAGTTTACCAATAAAAACTAAGCCGGCCAAATGGTTTATCAATAAAATAGCGAATTATATTGCAGAAACAAGGATCCCCGACCTTAATTCAGGTTTGCGGGCATTCAGGAAGAAGTCTTTTATCCCTTTTCTGCCTATTATCCCCAATGGGTTTTCGCTGACAACAACAATTACGTTAGGGATGCTGATCGGAGGATTCGATGTAAAATTTATCCCTATTGAATATTACGACCGAAAAGGAAAGTCGAAAATTAGACCTTTTAAGGACACGTATAATTTTCTTCGTCTTATTTTTAAAATCGGGTTGTTTTTAGCACCACTGAAAATATTTACTCCAATAAGTCTGTTTCTTTTCATTATCGGCGTTGCATGGGGACTATTCACGTGGCTGTATTTAGGAACGTTTGCCGACAGTAGTACAATAATCATTCTTATTTCCTCACTGCAGGTGCTTCTGTTGGCATTGGTTGCAGAAATAATAAATCACAGAACCCCAAATTTCTATAAGAAGGTTGAAGATGAGTAGGAATTATTATGCCGAAAAGGCGCTTAACCAGGTACCCCGATTATTAGGCAATCTCGACAGAAATGAATTCTCACCTACGTATGGGTGTTTTCACCGGGATTACTGGCTCGATAAAACTTCTGATTTTCCTGATGCTGTAAGGCAATTCGGTGTTCATGCACTGGCACTGGTCTTTAATTATGATTTCCCTGGAAGTCAATACCGTGGAAATGTTAAGATAAGAAAGTGGACGATTGCAGCAATGGAGTACTGGTGCAAAATCCAACATAAGGATGGATCGTTCGACGAGTTTTATCCATATGAGCGAGGCTGGGTTGGCCCAAGCGCCTTTACAATGTATACTATGTGTGAATCGTATATATTAATGAAGGATGAAATGAGCGATGAAAGCCGGCGAGTAATACTTGAAGCGATTAGGAAAGCTGCTTATTTCATTGCAAAAGGCGAATCGGAAGAAGACCACCTGGCAAACCATCATGCCATGGCATGTTTAGCCTTATGGAAAGCCCATAAAGTATTGAATGATGAGTATCTTTTAAAAGCTTATGAGAAAGCCTTTGGAGTGTTCCTTACTTACCACTATCCGGATGAAGGCTGGTCGCGCGAATATGACGGAGTCGATCCCGGGTACCTCTCAGCTACCGTTTCTTTTCTGGGTAAGGTCTATAAGGACAACCGCGATCCAAAGCTAATGGAGGTATTAAAGCAATCCGTTGAGTTTTCGTCCTACTTTGTATATCCAAACGGCTTTTACGCAGGGAGTCTTGGGAGTAGGAATACATTACATTTTTATCCACACGGCTACGAAATCCTTTCTTTAGAAATTCCCATGGCTTGCGCAATAGCCGATAAAATGCGAATTGCCTTAGGCGAAAATAAATTAGTGCCGCCGGAAATTATTTCCGACCGGTATGTATTTTACAGGGTACCTGAATTTCTGATGGCATACCTCGATTGTGACGATTCGCTGCCAGTTCAGAATATTTTACCTTTTGAGAAAGATCATTTCAATAAGTATTTTGAACGCTCCAGAATTCATATTCATAGCGATGAACGATATCATATCATTTCAAACCTGGCTAAAGGCGGAGTAATTAAAATATTTGACAAGAGAACAGGGAAACTAGTTTACAACGATTGTGGAATCATTGGAAAACTTAGTAATGGCAATATTATTAGTTCACAATGGGTAGACACTACCTATCAGGTTGAAGTCAATGATAAGGGATGGCAGGTGAAAGGTCATTTTAATAAAGTGCCTTCCAATAAACTATTTACCCCTCTGAAGAATATTATTTTCCGGTCGATACTCATATTAACAGGATGGCAGCCTGCGCTTGCACATTTTATAAAAGGACAGATCAGGCGATCATTAATTCTGGGCCAGCGTCACGTCCCGATTTCATTTATCAGGAGAGTTGAGATAGACCAATCGATCAAAATCTATAACCGGATTAAGATATTTGAGAATAAGTACAAATTCGACTCGCTAAGCATTGGCGATGAGTTTTTTGTGAGGTATGTGCCGCAATCGAGGTACTTCCAGTCGCAAGAGCTTGATATTAGCGGATGGACTGCTCCGGAGCAGGATATTGAGAAATTGAACCAGGAGCAATGCCTGGAAAAAAATTTCGAAGTAAAATTTTAAAGAATATATGTCGGAGAATACAAGCTATTTTGATGAACAAAAAAAATTCTGGGAGCGTGATTCCTTAAAAGGTAGGCGTATACCTACACATCCCGTTATTAAAGAATATGTCGTTCCCAAGATTGAAGAAATAAAAAAATATATTCCTATCGAGAAAAATACCCGTTTGCTTGATGTAGGTTGCGGTAATGGTTTCTTTGCATACTATTTTGATCAGATCTGTAATGTATACGGGATTGATTTTTCAGAAAAAATGATCGAGCTAAATCCCATAAAGAATAAAGCGGTTATGAATGCTGAAGATCTCAAATTTGAGGATAATAGCTTTGACGTGGTTTTTTGTCATGCCTTACTTCATCATGTCGATGATATTGACAGAGTCATTGGTGAAATGAAACGTGTCAGCTGCAAATGGATTGTTCTGCTTGAGCCTAACCGTAATAATCCCTTAATGTTCCTTTTTTCATTGCTGATAAAAGAGGAATGGAAAGCAATGAGATTTTCTCTTAGGTATATGAAGAAGTTTGTTAGTAAAAACGGGTTGACCATTCATAAATTATTTGCTTATGGCATGATTGTTCCAAACAGGGCACCTGTTTTCACCCTACCTGTATTGAGGCTTTTCAATTTTAAGCAACCTTTTGGCATGACAAACTTTGTAATAGCCTATAAAAATGATGCGAAATAAAAAATGGCTATTTCGGCTGATTGGAATTGCAATCCTTGGTTATATTCTGGTTCATGTCGATCTGGCAAAGTATATTTCTTACCTTAAAAACCTGCGATTATCATATTTTATATATGCATGCGGAATAATACTTGGACTGTATTTTATTAAATCGTTTCGCTGGAAAATACTATTAAACGGACAGGGGATCAAATATTCATATAAGCATACCTTTCTGGCATTTACTAGTTCCAATTTTGTTGCTTTTATCACTCCCGGTCGTATAGGAGAATTCACAAAGATCTTTTACCTTAAACATGATATAGGAGTTCCATACACACGATCCTTCCCGTCGGTTTTGGTAGACAGGTTATTTGATGTTTATGCGTTATTACTATTCGGATTGTATGGGCTCTATAAGCTTAAAGCAGTCGACTCCCTCTTAATTATGTTGACGGCGGGTTTTTTTCTATTACTCCCTTTCATGTTATTCAATAACCGGGTATTAAAACATATGGTCGGATTGGTGATAAAAATCCCCGGTATTTCCGCAATTGCAAAAAGGAAAGACGAAAGCATTCAAACCCTGATACATGAGTTTCGCAACCTGTTTAATATCAAGCTTGTGTATGCCTTTATTATAACCTTGGTTTCTTATTTGATACTTTACTATGCGTCATGGATTATTGCCGGCTCTGTTGAACTTTTTATTAAATATAGCGATGTAATCCTGGTTGTATCAGTTGCCAATGTATTGTCTTTTCTCCCTATCAGTGTTTCAGGATTTGGTACCCGGGAGGCAGCATTTATATATTTTCTTCATCGATTGGGATATCCTGCTGAATTTGCATTGATGTATTCAACACTATTCTTTATATGTTTTAATATTATAGGCGGATTATATGGTTATATTTGTTTTATGTTGAAGCCATTGAATCTGAGCCTTATTAAAAAGGAAATAAAATGAAACCTCAAGAAATATTGAAAAAGCTTCAGGCGAATTTAAAGGAAATATATCTAGTTGTTTTTCTATTGATTATATGTGCAGTTGTTTTAATAACTTGGTCATTAAAATCAACCGGCTCTCATGCCGGGGCTGATGATCTTTTTCATACAGAGATTGCGAAATATTCATGGAAATACCCGCATTTACTTTTTGATCATTGGGGGAAGCCTTTCTTTACCCTTATTGCATCGCCTTTTGCACAGTTCGGAAACATTGGCACAAAAATGATGAATGTATTATTTGCGCTCATGACTGCATTTCTTGCCTATCTGACATCACGTAAGCTTAACTACAAGGCCCCTTGGATGGTGATTCTGTTTGTTATATTTGCACCAATTTATACTGTGCTAGCCCTGTCAGGGAATATTGAAATCATGGCAGGCTTGATAACAATCTCATCGGTATATTTTTATTCGAGGGATAAATTCATTACCGGGAATATTATCCTATCCTTTGGATTTTTTGTCAGGAATGAGCTATTTATTTTCATCCCGTTTTTCCTTATCTATAGCATCCTTCAAAAGAAATACAGAGAAATTCCTTTCTTACTTACCGGTTTTGTTCTTTATAGTATTGCAGGTTACTTTTATTATCATGATATTTTTTGGGTAATAACTCAAATACCATATGGCGATACTAAAGGATTAATAGAAACCGGGAGCCTTTTACATTATGTGAATCATTCGAAGTTGTTATTTGGAATTCCTGAAACCATACTACTTGTTATTGGTTTGGTTTTTACTTTATACTGGCTTTTCAGGAACGGAATACACATTGAAAAGTCCAATGCATTTGAGGTATTTATAATACTGCTTCCCTTAATGGCATATTTTGGCGGTCATTCCTATTTGCACTGGAAAGGAACAGGGGGCTCGGGTGGTTCAATGCGTGTAATGGCTTCCATTGCCCCCCTGGCAGCTCTTGTTGCTATAAGAGGCATCACCCCGATACTTGAACTCATCAAAAAGAAAATAGCGTTACTTTATTGTCCGCTTATCTTACTAATTCTCCTTATCGTCATAATAACTCCCCGAAAAGTACACGAAATTCCGGTACCTGATATGGAAGATATGGTACTTCTGCGACAAACAGCCGAATGGTATAAAAATTCGGAGTATTATGGTAATTATTTAATCTGGGGTGATCCAAGAATAACATCGCTACTTGGTATAGATCCATTTAACGACAAAGAAATAGGCAGATGGTATTTACATGATTCAATTGAACTTGAGAGGTTTATTCCTGATAATGCTATTCTGATTTGGGATGCTCATTTCTCTACCAATTTTGGCCATACCAAACTTGAAAGGGTGATGAACAGTCCGTTTTATAAACTTATCAAGGTATTTGAATCGAGCTACAATTATAAGGCACTTGGGGGGTATGACTTTGCGATTTATGTTTTTCAGAAACAATCGGGTGAGCAGCGGGTTGATAATTTCGAAATACTTAAACGTCTCAGATCAGAGGAGGAAAATGAATTCAGAGTATTTACGAGGATGGATTTTAAAAAGTATATTCCGGGTGAGGGTATACATTCAAATCGGGACGACACCGGGAACCCTTCATTTTTAGTTACATCAGATCAAATATATAGCCCGGCAATAGAAATGAAAGGACAAGATTTTTTAAAGATGAAAACGAAAATTGAGAAATTAAAGCTTTGTGCAAGATTGTTTGTCGATTCCACAGCCATAGCTAAAAACTTGGTATTGGTTTCGTCATTCCAGAAAGGCAATGAAAAACCCTATGCATATTATAAAACGAGCAACATTATATCCGATACAATTCCGGGCTGGAGCAGGATGGAACTTAAATTCCCGATGCCGGTGATACGTTCAAAAAATGATGTGATTAAGTTTTATATTTGGAACCAGGGAAATCATGAATTTGTGATGGATGATTTAACCGTGTTTATGAAAACAAAGTAATGGGGTAGTAACTCATCGAACAGAAAAGGTATTTTATTTAAATAATAGAGTCCAGAGTTTTTTGATAACCAATCCAGAAGATTCACAATGCATTATTTTAGAAAAAACATTGCCCTTTACGTTAGTTTTTTGCTGACTGTTTTATTTGTTGCCCTTATTCATTTCCGACTAGATGATAAAGGGTTGACTAACCATATACACTCCGACACATTGTATCTCTCTACCTTTTTTCGGGATATTTTCATTGATAATTCAAAAGATGTACGGTGGCATTTACCTGCGGCATCATGCTTTTTTCCTGACCTGATTCTTTTTTTTACAGTGCATTTTTTTACTGCGAATTTTATTAAGGCCATGTTTTTTACCGGAATATTGTTGAATATCCTGTTAATTCTGGGCTTTTATTTATTAATTAAAGAATCAGTAAATAAAATTTCTCCTCTTTTCATTAGTGTTGGAATAAATTTGATGCTTCTCTATCATACTGCAGCATTATATACTAACGATTATACGTTTGTAAGCTATTTGATTTTGACCAACTACCATATAGGTGCATATATTGCTTCTTTGTTCTGCCTTTATTTTGCTGTACGCTACCTTCGAAGAGATAAGCGAGGTTATCTTGTAGCCCTGGTGCTGATTTATGCACTAACATTTTCAAGCGATTTTCTTACCATTTTTTATCTTATTATCCCGCTCTTGGCTATAAGTTTCTTATTGTTTAAAAAGGAATATAAGAGGCAATCGATACAACTGCTTATTTCTAATCTGTTGGGTTTTGTTCTTGGACTTATTCTATACGGGCTTGTTGCAACCAACAAAGCTTTTTATCTTCCCTGGATTTCAAATTTGACTTTTAATTTTAACCGGGTTGCAGACTCTTATTTAATAATGTTTTCCCATCACTTCATGTATTTGAAAGCGATGGATGTGAGAGGGTTAACCATGTCTATTTGTGTTGTATCATTTGTTGTATCACTTGTGATTTTTAGCAGAAAACTATTTGTATTCTACAATGCTGATAGGATTAACAAAAATGAGCTCCTTGAGATGATTTATCTGCTGATTGTAGCAACTCAGGTAATTATTATATATAATGCACCTGCTATTAATGGTGTTTATTCCGATGGAAGTATTTTAAGATACAACGTATCTGCCTTTTACATATCCATATTGAATGTTGGATATCTCGTTTACAAATTTTCTCAACTTAAAAAATGTTCAAAAATTGCCAGCGCTTTTTCAATTATTGTTATTCTATGTTTCTTTTTTATTGGGTTAAAAGAAACTTTCAAAACGGATATCAGGAAAGATGCACACAGATATTTTTCATACTATCCTGAATATATTAAAGATATTGATGAACTGTGTATAAAATATAACATGAAATTTGGGTTGGCTGATTTTTGGGAAGCACGCCGTATTACGATGTTATCAAAACAGGGAGTCAGGGTATATCAAACCTATAAAGACCTGTGTCCCTATTTTCATACGGTGAATAAAAACTGGTATTACAGAACCAACGACAAACAGCAATCTCCTCCTGTTTTTCAATTTGTGCTCCCTGATCGTTTAATTGATTCGCTTGTATATCAAAAACTTCAGGGCCATATTATTGATACATTAAAAACAAATAATGTAACCCTTATACACACCGATCCTTTTAAATTTGAAACAAATAAAAGCAATATTATTTTCATTGATTCGAAATGAAGTAAATGTTCTAAAAATTTATATTGATTAATATAAGGAAATGAAAATAACCGTAATTACTCCCTTATATGGCTGTAAAGATTGCATTTATGAGTTTTACCATCGTGTCACTGAGGTATTAAAGACTATTTCTAACGATTTTGAGATCGTTTTTGTCGATGATTCCGGCCCTGATAAGCCCTGGGATTTATTAAAACAACTTTGTTCCAGCGATACACATGTAAAAGCAATTGGACTTTCAAGGAATTTTGGTCAGCATTATGCAATTACAGCGGGACTTGAACATGCAAGTGGCGATTGGGTCATTGTTATGGACTGTGATTTACAGGACAGACCGGAAGAAATTCCCAAACTCTATAAAACAGCTCTTGAGGGTTTTGATATTGTCCTGGCACAACGTAAACTGAGAAAAGACAATCTTTTCAGGCGTCTTTTTTCTGTTGGTTTTTATAAGCTCCTGGGGTACCTTACCGATACAAAGCAGGATCATTCAATCGCAAATTTTGGTATTTACAAAAAACAGGTTATTGAATCCGTTCTGAAGATGAAAGATTCTATCCGTTATTTTCCTGCTATGATCCAATGGGTAGGGTTTACTTCAACAACTCTTGAAGTGGAACATTCAGAACGCTTTACAGGTAAAACATCATACAATTTAAAACAACTGTTAAAACTCGGGACCAATGTTGTTTTATCATTTTCTGAAAAACCACTTATCCTGGTTGCCCGATTTGGCTTATTTATCTCTCTGATCAGCTTTATTGCAGCAATAATCTTTCTAATAAAATATTTTAACGGACAAATCGAAGTATTAGGATTTACCAGCTTGATATTATCCATTTGGTTCTTATCAGGCATTATAATATTTATACTTGGAATTATCGGGCTTTATCTGGGAAAAACATTCGACCGTGTTAAGGAGAGGCCGATGTATATAATAAAAGATAAGCTGAATTTATAATTATTGCATGGAGCTATTTGAACATCTTGCGTGGGATTCATCATTTTTCGGGTTTCCTGTAGCATCTGTGGTACAATCGGGAAATATAAATATTGATTTTATCCTATCCTCATTAAAAGATAAAGAATACTACCTGGTTTATTTATTTGTTCCACAATTTGTTGCCCTTCCCGAAAATAGGGTAATTAAAAAATTTGGAGGATTATTGGTCGATAAAAAAATAACGTATCGATATTCTTTTTCGGGAAATAAGCAAGTTTCATCTAGCCCTAATATTAAAATTAATAAGTTTTTACGGGTTAATTCAACACTGGCTGAACTGGCAATAAGATCGGGCATTTATTCCAGATTTAATACCGATCCGAATTTTAATAAGGAACTATTCCGGAAGATGTATCTGGAATGGATAAAGAATTCCGTTTCTGGTAAAATTGCTGATTATGTTATTACCTACCATACACAATCGGAGCCGGAAGGATTGGTAACATTAAAAATTAACAGGGATTTCGGTAAAATAGGACTAGTAAGTGTATCTGAGAATATGCAGGGTAAAGGAGTCGGGACTTGTTTACTGAATGAAGTATTTACAATTTGTATCCGGGAAAAGTTAAAATATCTCGATGTTGTTACCCAGGAAGAAAATATTCCTGCAAGTCGATTATATGAGAAAAACGGATTTAAAAAATTCAGTTTGGAGTATGTTTATCACTTTTGGTTAAGAAAAAATGATACCCTTTAACAAACCTTCTATCACTGGTAAAGAATTGGATTATATTAATGATGCTGTAAATAATCAGCACCATATTTCAGGCAATGGGAAATATACCAAATTGTGCCATTCCTTTTTCATGGAGCATTTCGGATTTAATAAGTGCTTATTAACAACCAGCTGCACAGATGCACTTGAGATGACGGCCCTTTTGATAAATATAAGCCCGGGAGATGAAGTCATAGTACCCTCTTTCACTTTTGTATCATCTGCCCTTGCTTTTGTGCGCCAGGGCGCCAGGATTATATTCTGCGACAGCCGCCCAGATCATCCCGGAATGGATGAAAATAAGGTTGAAGGATTAATTTCATCCAGGACAAAAGCGATTGTTGTTGTCCATTATGCCGGGGTAGCCTGCGATATGGATAAAATAATGGCTGTCGCGAACAAATATAAATTGTATGTTATAGAAGATGCAGCACAAGCGATCGATTCTTCTTATAAAGGAAAATACCTGGGAACTATTGGCCATTTTGGCTGCTTTAGTTTCCATGAAACTAAGAATTTGAATTGCGGAGAAGGAGGAATGCTTGTGATCAATGATGAAAGATTCGTTGACCGTTCGGAAATCATTTGGGAAAAGGGTACGAACCGGACAGCATTTTTTCGCGGACAGATCGATAAATATGGCTGGGTAGATATCGGTTCGTCCTTTCTCCCTTCTGAAATTAATGCCGCGTATTTATATGCCCAACTCGAAAGTATGCAATCAATTCAGGAGAAACGTTGCAGAATCTGGCAAGCATACCAGGAGCATCTGGGATATCTGGGGAAAGAAATGAAAATCAGGTTACCCTATTTACCCGACTATGCAACCAATAACGGACATATGTTTTATATTATCTGCAAATCCCTTGATATCAGGTCAAGGCTGATTGATTATATGCGCTCAAAAGAAATTCTAACGGTCTTTCACTACCAAAGTCTTCATCGAAGTCCATTTTATTCTTCTGATAATAATCAGGAACTTCCCTTTGCTGATATGTATTCCGATTGTTTAGTCCGTTTACCGCTATACTTTAGTCTGGAAAAACCTGAATTGGAGAGTATCTGCTCAGAGATTACGACTTTCTTTTCTGAGCAATTACAGTGAAAGCTGAAGCAATATTCATTGCAAAAGGGTGATGAATATAAAGCATATCCAGGAATTTTATCGGGAATGTGATAGCCATAAAAAGTAAGTGGAGAAATCTATATAATGGTTTAAGACCAAAAGAAAAGAAGAGTGCAAGCCATTCCTGAAATATCCATAGAAAACCTGAAGTCGGTCCTGAACCGCAACGGGTTTCGGTAATGTCAAAATCGTTGAAGAGCTGTTTAATTCCGCTTATCGTATAGCGTTGGTAGTCAAATGGAGAAGCATGGTAGCCTTGTATAAAGGGAATATAGATGTAGATCTTTCCGCCGGGTTTTAATACCCGGTTTATTTCGTCCACAATCTGTTTAGGATCCGGCACATGTTCCAGTACAGCAATACTTATAATGAGATCAATACTTTCATCCTTGAATGGAAGAATGGATATATCGCAAACCAGATCCACATTCGGGTAATCAAAAAGGTCCACATTTATTACATTCTTCGATATTCTGGAATGCCCGCTTCCCAGGTTTATTGCTGTTTTTGAATTGGCAGATAATTCTTGTTTGAGAAATCGTTTTAGATGACAGGTGATATAAACCGGACTAATTACCGTAATTAGAAAATTGTATAAAGCTGCAAATTGCTTCAGGTGGTTTTTAAGCCTGTCAAGCTTATCGGGTATGGTATTAACTGTTGGTATAAAGTGGATTTTATTCTCCCGGATCGAATAGATTTTATTACACCTGGCACAATATAAATCTTCCCGCTGATCTAATTCTGATTTACAAATAGGACAGCAAAGTTTATGTATCTCTTTAAGCAAATTATTCATTATCCAAATATAGCATTGGCCAGAACTAATCTACACAAAGATAATGGTTTTAAGTACTTATGAGGAGCAGAGCAATCTTTCAAATAAAAGAGTTCGGGTTTCTTGTAGGTTTTATTTACTTTGTATGCAACTTTAAAATTCGACCTACTGATCATATTGATTGAAATAATTTGAGCAGGAGTAGCATTGGTATAATTCTTTGTGTATGTTTAATTATAGTATCAGACGAGTATCGATCATCATAGGCCATTTCTTTTTTCTGATGTTATTTATGTTGGCCATCCTATATTCAAAAGAAAGGGTAGTCTTCATCGATACAGTATACCAGTTTTTCAAAATCGTAAACTTTGGGAAGTTCAATATTGAAGCAGGAAGATACAGTGCTTTTCTGACTCAAATTCCGCTTATTCTTGGAATTAAAACCCAACTCAGTTTAAGATCATTATTGATGATCTACAGCATTTCATTTATCCTTGTTTACTACCTGGTTTTCATTCTTTGTGTGCATGTTTTTAAAAACATTACTGCCGGGTTAAGCATTATTTTCATATTCCTGCTTTGCATAAAACAAAGTTTTTTCCATTCTTCCACCGAAACTCACCAGGGACTGGTTTATACAGCCTTATTATATGCTATCTTATCATATCCATTTAAACCGGATCGTTATGTGATCAGGTATTTATTCATTGGTATTGCTGTTCTTTTAAGCTTCTATTCTCACCCTGTAACATTCTTTACTATATTGTTTGTGACTGGCTTATACATGGTCGATCAGGCCCGGTGGAAAGATAAAGGAGCTTATTTTACCATCGCATTTATTACACTTCTAATGGTCTTAAAACTTGTTTTTACGCCAAAGGATTCTTATGAGGCGGGTTTCTTCAGTGAGATTTTTAATTTTTTAAAATCAGGAACTGATATCAGACAACTAACAGGCTGGATTTTTTTAAAGAATGGTTATAGAGAGCTTTATTCCTGGTTAAGCCTGTTCTTCCTGTTTACATTAATAATTCAGATAATCCGGAAAGAATACCTGTTGTTTATTTATACCTTATCGACAAGCTTATTGTTCCTGATCATTACACTCATTACGTATAACAAAGGAGACGCAATTGTAATGATGGAGAGAGCATTTATGCCGTTGACGATATTTGTCATGATTCCATTCCTTAAAGGTGAAATTCAAAGGACAAATAAGATAATAACACCAATTTTTGCTCTCCTTATCATTTTTTCACTTCTTTCGGGAGTCCGGCGAGTGCATTTTGAAGGCCAACGCTTTAAAAAGAAATATTCATACACAGAGAAGTTGATTGAAAAAGCTGATACTATGCATGGGTCGAAATTTCTGATGGAAAAGTCCGATAATCCCGAGCTGGATTTCTTCCTTTGGACATTTCCCTATACTACTATGGTGATTTCATCGATGGAAGGCAATGATGCTACTAAGACTATCTTCCTTACAGACGATCTGAGTAAATATGAAATTTATCTTACGGATAAAACAAATATTTATTTGGGTGAACCATTCTGGCTTGAGCACGCTGTATACAGATTAAATCATCAATATTTCAGGCTGCCGGAAGAGCCTTATCAATTATTGGAGTGAGATGCAGTTACCAAAAGCCTTTCCGCATATTTTACCTGTTAGAATAATGCTCAAAAGAGAAGTCATCAATATAAGTAGCTTTAACTCCTGTATATTCAACATAGCAGGAAATTGCCTTGTCGGCAACTGGCGTCTTTACTTCGACCGACAGGCGGGTCAGATACCAGCCCTCCGAAATATTTGGAGAGGTATAAGTTTTTGTTGTGGCAATAGAATCGATATTCTCTCCTGGCGCAAGCACGCAAAGCTTTGCCTGCTTTTTGTCTGAATCAGGGTGGGATGTACATTTAATAGTGAAAATGAGATAATCGCCTTTCGAAATATTTTTAATTATAAAAGCCGGACTTCTTCTTAAGGTGCTATCGAGTCTAAGGCTATACAAACCATTGCATTTTTTTTCGTGCACCGGGGCATTATAATTCCCTTCAAGTTGAATGTTTCCATCATCAGTCAGCAGCTTATTATCCTGATACTTTTCAAATCCACATCTGCCTGAAGCTTTAATCCTCCAATTGTTTATATTTCGAAATTTAATGAGATATTCACTTCTTATGCCATTACGATAACAAGTATCCTGTTGAAGTGTAATACCATATTTTTGAGCATAATTAATCAGGTACTGACCCAGCAATCCAGCGTTTCTTCCCGGAGTCGACAATACACAAATATTCTTTCCGCTCTTTAGGATAGCTTCATTATCTGCTTCAATCATCTGGGCGAACCTGATAGGTGAATCTGGCCCATAGTAACTTAACAGATTTGGGTAAAATCGCTCATAATTGTTGTAGTATAAATGATTATGCGATACAAAAGCATTTCCGAATATCAATCCATTCTCAATAAATGGACCACTCATCCATGTAGGTTCAATGAACAGGAAATCATTTTTGTCAATTTTACTTTGTATCAATTTTGCATCATATAGCATCTCCTGAGTTCCCCGAACTCCGCGTGAAAGATTGGCAAATATGTTTCTAGAGGGGAATATTATTAGTAATAGGAGAAAAATAACAAACGGGACACCGGCCAGCCTTTTTTGTATCTTATCAGACGCGATTTTCCAAAAAAGGAACAAGATCAGGCCACTAAGAGATGCATAAGGTAGAAAATACTGATTATTATAATGTTTTGCTATAAGTAATGTACCCATCACAGTTGATAGTATAATAGCAAGAAACAATTTATATTCAGTATTCATTTCCTGTCTTAAAGATTTTCTGAATGATATCAGAATGACTAAACAACAACAGCAAATTATTAAAATTGATGCAGGCAAATTAATCCGGATTATTTTAAGAATGTTTTCGAAGAAAGTTTCAGGATTAATTAGGGTTTGCTGATTTTTTATTTCAAAGTAGTTAAATGTTTGTATTACAA